>JBARQK010000001.1:0-3388 GCA_049643705.1 Saccharimonadaceae bacterium (SeqCode)
AAACTACCATATACTGACGAATCAACTCATCTGGATATCATCGAGATCGATGCTGCCAGCAACAACGGTGTCGATGATGTTCGCGAGCTACGTGAAAAAGCCCAGATAGCCCCAGTTTCGGCTGATAGAAAGGTCTACATCATTGATGAGGTTCACATGCTTAGCAAAGCCGCATTCAACGCGCTGCTTAAAACCCTCGAAGAACCACCCGAACACGTTGTCTTTATCCTCGCCACGACTGACATCGATAAATTGCCAGCGACTATCGTCAGCCGCGTCCAGCGATACGGTTTTCGCACGATCTCTATTCCAGATCTAGTCAAGCACCTTCGTTTCATCGCCGAAAAAGAAGAAATCGCCATAGATGACGGCGCGTTAGAACTTATCGCTGTGCATGGCGAAGGTAGCTTTCGTGACAGTATCAGCCTGCTCGATCAGCTCAGTAACCTAGCCGGTAAAGACAGTGTAATAACTGTCAAAAATATCGAGGAATCGTTAGGCCTAGCAACAAGCGACCTGATCTCACAACTCATCGAAGCCTATCAACTACATAATTTATCAGAAATCATCAGGCTACTCGACGAGGCCGACAGCGGCGGCGTTAGCCCAACAACTATCGTTAGACAGATGATCAACACGATCCGCGCCCAAATCACGGAATCACCAGATCTTTTACCGCTACTCGACGGCCTAACCGAAGTCAACCGTTCGTCGCATCCGTCTATTAAACTATTAACAGTCTTGGGCAAAGGCAATGTGCCGACTCCAAGGCCACACAAAACTGCCGCCCTAGAACACAAGCCGATCGTACTCGAGACAAAGCCCGTCCCGGTCGTCCAGAAGCAGCTAGCAACAGTCGAAAAAGCTCCTGAAGCGATAATAGATGTTGTCAAGCCAGCCTCGAAACCGATCTCAAAGAAATTCATAACTGGCGATATCGATCTAGATTGGAATAGCCTCGTCAACTACGCCAAGGAAAACAGCATAGGGCTATATACTCTCCTGACAAAATGCACCCATCGTTTGAGCGGCTCGGCTCTAACGATATACGCTGGTAAGGCATTCAATAAAAAGCGCCTCGATGACGCAAAACAACGCCAGGCGTTAGAGACGGCGCTGTCCGCCATTGGCTGTGACGGCCTCGACATCGAAACCTTGCCTGAGCTAGAACCACCAAAAGATAGCCAAGCCGCCCGAGTTGCTGCTATCATGGGTGGAGGACAAGAGGTTAATCTATAAATGGCAACTAGGGAAGTATCCGCGGGTAAAGTCCCGCCTCAGAATATCGACGCCGAGATGAGTTTACTCGGCGCTATATTGATAGACGATGAGATAATCGCCGATGCATCTGAAAAAGTCGACGCCCGCGATTTCTATGACAAGCGCCACGGCCTGATCTATGCCGCCGTTATGCGACTCTATGAAAAACATAAACCAGTCGACCTATTGACGCTAACTGATGAGCTAAAGAAAAAAGAACAACTCGAAGAAGTCGGTGGTTCAGCCTATCTAACTGAACTAACAAACTACGTGCCGACGTCGGCTCATGCCCAGACCTACGCCGAAATAGTCGCCCAAAAGGCCGTCAGGCGTCGCCTGATCAAAGCTAGTGGTGACATCAGTGAACTGGGCTATAACGAAGATACGGACATCCAGGAGCTGTTAGAAAAAGCCGAGGCTGAAATATTTAGTGTTTCTGACCAGTCTCTAAAACAAGACCTCGTTAGTATCGAGAGCATCTTGACTGATAGTTTTGATCGTATCGAAGAACTCCATCGCAACAAAGGCCAGCTCCGTGGTGTCAAAACCGGCTACCGTGATCTAGATAATATGACTGCAGGGCTACAACGCAGCGACTTGATCATCCTAGCCGCCCGACCAGCCATGGGTAAAACCACGCTTGTTACCAACCTAGCGTACAATGTCGCTACCATTGCGAAACAGCCAGTCCTGTTTTTCAGCCTCGAGATGAGCAAGGAACAGCTGGTTGACCGCATGCTTGCTGACGCGTCTGGTGTCGATGCCTGGAATATCCGTACTGGTAATCTGACTGATGATGATTTCGGTAAACTATCCGAAGCCATGGGCGAGATGGCCGAAGCACCGATCTGGATAGACGACACGCCAGG
Source organism: Saccharimonadaceae bacterium (SeqCode) (assembly GCA_049643705.1). Lineage (GTDB taxonomy): Bacteria > Patescibacteriota > Saccharimonadia > Saccharimonadales > Saccharimonadaceae > JBARQK01. Next base: position 2,130 of record JBARQK010000001.1, read on the forward strand.
CCTATCGGTTCTCGAAATGCGCACAAAAGCTCGTCGCGCCGCCCACGAAGCTCCGCTCGGTCTAGTGATCGTTGACTACCTGCAGCTCATGCAGGCGGCTGGACGTTCCGATGGCAACCGCGTCCAAGAAGTTTCAGAAATTTCTAGAGGTCTTAAACTCATCGCTCGTGAGTTAAATGTACCAGTGATAGCACTGTCACAGTTGTCTCGTTCGGTCGAAAGCCGCAATCCTCAGATACCTCAGCTCGCCGACCTGCGCGAGTCAGGATCGATCGAGCAAGACGCCGATATCGTCATGTTTATCTACCGCGAAGCGTATTACAACCCAGAAACTGATCGTCAAAATGTTACCGATCTGATAATCGCCAAGCATCGTAACGGCCCGACCGGTCGCGTCGAGCTGTACTTCCACCCAGAGCGCCTGAGATTCATGTCGCTCGACAAAAAACATGACGGCTGAGATAGCGCCAAAGGCCTCTATGCTATAATTTAGCTAGTAATGAAGCGTCTAATAACTGATTATTTTCTATATCGTCACCGCACATTTATCGGCTATATATTAGTCGGATTGATCATCGTTGGACTGCTTATTTTGTCCGTATTCCTACTCCCAATCGGTCTTCGCGAAGCCGAGATCGCCTCGGCCATCACTAGCGCAGACTTATCTCATATATCATTCAACCCCAATTCGGTCATAAACCTACCGTATCATCTAATGCAAAAACTGAGCATCATGTTCTTTGGTTTTACCGAACTGAGCATAAAACTACCATCGCTATTCCTCGGCGTCCTAACTGCCATTGGCCTCGTCCTTCTCCTGTCTAGGTGGTTCAAAACAAATATCGCCATCGCTACGACAGTCATTATGGTTGCCTCGACTTATTTCATGTTTATTATCCAGGATGGTACGCCGATAATCCTGTTCATCTTCCTAACTGTTTGGCTACTGCTATCGGCGCTGTTCGTATCGCGCCATCGATACTTTACCACGCTTTGGAAAGTGACCATGTTGTCACTAGCCGCTCTGATGCTTTACGTCCCGTTAGGTATCTATTTATTGATTGCGCTAGCCACGGCAGCAGTTATCCACCCTCACATACGATTTATTATCAAACGCATGTCAAAACTACGCCTAGCGCTAGCATCAACATTTGCACTAGGCCTTTTGACACCACTGATCTACTCGATATTTCTAAACCCAAAGGTTGGACTGACGCTCCTGGGCATACCCGAGTCAATGCCTAATGTCACGAACAACC
>JBARQK010000002.1:0-1868 GCA_049643705.1 Saccharimonadaceae bacterium (SeqCode)
TGGGAGGAAGCAATGTACTCACTGATCGCGTACTTTGTCGCCCACAAAGCAATCGACGTGGTCGTCGAGGGCCTAAACGAAGATCGTTGTATGTGGATCGTCAGCATGAATGTCCGCGATATCGGCAGAGTAGTTAACGAAATGATCAAAGAACCTGTAACGTATTTCAAAGAAAGCGAAACAGGTGATAAGAACGAACCCCACGGCATTATGCTGGCAGTAATCTCGCGCTTTGAAGAGCAAAAATTGAAATCAGCCATTCGCTCCATCGACAGACACGCCTACGTTGTCATCACTAGCGCCCACGAAGTCGTCGACCGCGTATCGGAAGGTTCGTTGCACCGCAAGAGTACATAAATAACCGTATTTATTTCTAAAGATGGACAGGCACGCTTATGTCATATAGAATCATCGATATGATAGAGGCGATCAGCAGATCGACGGGTGAAGTAATGGGGTTTGATTATGACCCCGATGAATTTGCAACTGCCCTGGCCGCGGTAGCACTGTATCGGGATCAGTTGGTCGCAGGCAGGATCACCGATGACCCCGGCGCGATCTTGGATGGTATGGAAATTTGTGATCTCGTAAAACGTGCCCTCAGCGCAACGTCGTCCGATATCGACCTGAAAACCCACCAGGTTCTCCGAGAACTACAATTACCGTATCTCTTTAGGATGCACGATGGCCTGTCGGCAAACAGCTACGCCGACGTTTGTGAGGTATTGGAAATACGGCCATTTGAATTGTTTTCATACGGAATAACGGCTGGACAGATGATAGCCGACCGAGATACTGATATCAAAATAGTTGATTGATCGGATGAGTACTGACCCTAGAGCTTTGTAGATTTACCGATCAGAATAATCTACTTTCGGTTATAATCAATACATGAAAGCGAATGACCTGAAACGATTTCAAATCATCGAATGGACAGTTGGTATCTGTGTCAGCATGGTCATGATCTCTGCCTGGACGATAAGCAGAAATGCGCTAGCTGGTAACTTGTCCGTCTATGACGTCTTTCCGGTGTTCGGCCTATTAGCTTTTGGCCTGATGTGGTCACATTATATCCTCGGATCGATACGTCGATTTATGAACTTAGCGGAACAAAAATATTTGATCTACTGGAGGGTGTCGACTGGCCTAGTGCTATTCCTGCTGGTTGCTCATCCCGTACTGCTAAACGGCGCTTTGATCAGTGACGGACTAGGACTACCACCTGCCAGCTACGATGCAGCTTACGGTTCAAAAGCTATAATCCTCCTGCTAGGCAGTGCCGCACTAGTGGTCTTTCTGGCATTTGAACTGCGCCGTTGGTTTCGCGATAAAACTTGGTGGAAATACATCGACGGCGCCCAGGCGTTCGCCATGGCTGCGATATTTATCCATGCATTGATCCTAGGTCGCGAACTTACCATGGTTTGGTTTGCTACCATCTGGTGGATGCTAGGCATTAGCCTCGCTGTGTCGATAGTTTATAACCGGCTGTATGATGCAGAAAAGGGGAACAACCGATGACATCAAAGCAAGTTATCGGTGCGGCAATTATCGGTGGTGCGATCATACTGGCAGCTGGCGCTACTTTTTTGCTATACCCAGTGACTGGTCAAAAAACAGCGGGATCAGAGAGCGCATCACCAAATACCACTCCAAGCGCCAACCAAGTGCCGTCAAAAAGGGTCAAACTGTGACGGTAAAAAACCAATCGTCAGATGAACTGGAGTTTGCATCGGACGAACATCCGTCTCACCGTCAACAACCAGAGCTCAACATTGGATCAACCGCAGCGGGTGCATCCACTACTTTTACACCTACAAAAACTGGAACATGGGGTTTTCATGACCACATACGCAGTCAATTTACTG
>JBARQK010000003.1:0-4747 GCA_049643705.1 Saccharimonadaceae bacterium (SeqCode)
TGGGAGGAAGCAATGTACTCACTGATCGCGTACTTTGTCGCCCACAAAGCAATCGACGTGGTCGTCGAGGGCCTAAACGAAGATCGTTGTATGTGGATCGTCAGCATGAATGTCCGCGATATCGGCAAAGTAGTTAACGAAATGATCAAAGAACCTGTAACGTATTTCAAAGAAAGCGAAACAGGTGATAAGAACGAACCCCACGGCATTATGCTGGCAGTAATCTCGCGCTTTGACGAACAAAAACTAAAATCGGCCATCCGCTCCATCGACAGACACGCCTATGTTGTCATAACTAGCGCCCATGAAGTCGTTGACCGCGTATCGGAAGGTTCGCTGCACCGCAAGAGTATATAGCCGACCTCGATACCGATATCAGAACAGTTGATTGACCGGATGAGTACTACCACTAGAGATTCGGAGTATAAACGATCAGGATACTGGCGAGTTGATCGTAACCGACTAACTACTGCTACCCATATCTGGCCAATTTTTAATGACAAAATCACGATAGTATTGCTCGATATTGGTTGCGATAAATTCCTGCCTCGTTAGCCATTTTGGGATACCTTCGAGATTATCTTGTCGAGAGAAGAGCGTATCATCATACACCCGACCGACGTAAGCGAGAACTATTTTACCTTCGCTATGTATAAAGAAATCCGCGTGAGCCAATTCATCTGGCACGATACCGCATTCTTCCAGTAGCTCCCGCCGCATCGCATCATCCAGAGCCTCGCCTTCATCGACATGTCCACCAGGCAAGCCATAGCTCACGATATCATCCATATGTATAACTAACACACGTTCGCACGAAACATCATAGATGGCGGCTTTGGCGGAGACTGGAAATGTTGTTCGCATATGAATATTATAGCCCGTCCGCACATTTCATGTAACTATATTTGACAGAGTACAATTAATGATGTACGATACCTGCAACCCTGAGAGAGGAGTGGTTCAAATGGCCACGAAAGCATCCGAGACCAAGATCGTGCTTAGCAAGGAGGGAGACAAGAACGAAGTACCCCAGAGTACCGCAGTTACAGACCGACAAGCGCATTTCGGGTGGGGCTACGAGATCGGCGAGGATTGCGTGATCGGAAACGGCGCACGGATCGAGGGTAAGCTCGGCAATCGAGTCGAAGTCGGTTCGAAGAGCTCGGTCGGCTCTCGATGCGAGATCGGCGATGGCACCACGATCGGCGACAACACCTCATTCGGAGAGCGCTGCATCGTCGGCCAAGGTGTGACGATCGGTGACAGATGCGAAATCGAGTCAGGAGTGCGCATTCAATCTGGTGTCGTCATCCCCGACAACTGGCATCTACCGAGAGATGCCATCATCAACCCTGGCCCGAATGGAACGCCAGTGGTGATCATGCCTCAGTCACAGTTCCGCTGCAACGTTCAAGGAAGCCTCCGCGCAGTGGGGAATGGTTTCTACTGATCGAACCGACCTCAGTGGCACCTCGCCCTCACCCCAAAGCCTTCACCGAAAGCGCCCAGGGAGGAGGGCGTTTTCATTGACAAAAGCCATAAATACGTATAATATATCGACACCCAAGTCCATACCAACAAGGGAGCAATCATGGGTAATAGTGTCGTCGTAGAAGGACACGTCGAGTCCGGCCTGTGCGTTCAGCAGTACTCTTACATTATCGGTACTGCCCAGGCACGGCTCATGACAACCGATCTGAGAAGCATCGGGCAACACTACACTGAAGATGACATCGCTCAGGCGTTCCTCATCCTCGGCATCAGTGGCATCCACGGAAGGCGTCTCCGGCAGACGAGAGACCATCTGCTGAAAGGATGTCTAACGGGTGGCTACAACCTGGCCTTGGCTATGTTCCAGAAGTCACTCCAGAAGATCCAGCAGGCGGCGGTAAGGAAGCGCCCGTCCACAGAGTAGTAGCGACTCGCTCGCTCCTCTGTGGGCGGGCGAGTATGCTATCTAGACTAAAATATCCGAATGTGTTTGTGACGCAAATCATTTTCTAGTAACTAACCTTCTGCTAAGTTGAGGCCATAAAGGACAAGATACTAGGAGTCATCGGAGCCATTATCGGTCTCGCATTTATACCGCTATTGATCGCGGGGGGAATATATCTGAGCCAGAAACATGACGAAGAGTTCCCCTGGAAAGCGTCGATCTTCCTAACCGCGAACAAAAACAACATTATCGACTCAAAAGACGTCAGGTCACTAGACGAATGCCGCTCGTGGGTAGGGGAGTGAACAAAAAATTTTGCATACGAAAAGGATAAATGGGATTATAGCTGCGGCAAAAACTGTCAGTTCTCTGATGATACGATCTCTGGAGGCAAACGCATCAACAAATACGAATGCGTGGAACTGACTAAATAACCAAGCGCTGCCTGAGAAAGTTTTGACGAGGCTACTATTAGCAAGTGTGTAATCGTTCTGCATTCTAGACTAGCTATTGCAGGCTAACCGGTATAGGACTAGCATATCAATATGGCTAGCGAACGGGACCAAAGCAAAGCGGATATCAACTCAACAAATGCCAGAGAAGAGAAAATATTCGACTTCCCTGGATTCGCTATGCGAGCCGCAAAAATCGGCGCGACCGGAATATCACTGGCAACTTTCAGCTATCTCTCGATACTCGGCATAGAACGCGCGACCGACCCGCCCGACAAACCGTCTATCCACTGGGTTAGCGACCGTACAACCTGCGAAAATAGCGATTTTATAGTTATCCATAACAGCGGTACCGGCAAAGAGACTGGCGAACACGTCGCCACAAACAACCGCAAACTGATCGAAAGCTTTGGTGGCTGCGTTATGTACCTGGTATATGGATACACGTATCAGCCAAAAGAGAGCGCCGAAGTTCTGTCCAGCACTATCAGCAGTTTCGCTAAAAACGGCGAGAAAAGAAAATTGATTCTAGTGGGCTCAAGTTTTGGCGGCATCGCGTGGGAAGAGATCGCTATGCATCCAGCAGTGCGCAACTCGCCGTTCATTGATATCATCGCAATTGTTATGGAGTCAGCGCCAACAAGTATGAAAGACGTCAAAGGTGACATACTGGGCTTTCCTGCTAGTGATGTCGCGAACTTGAGGATACCAATCATCAGACCTTTCGTTCTAGCGAACAATCTCTTTGACATAGTCGACCGCAAAGAAGAGATAAATTTCTTGACTGTCAAAAATGCTGCTATCAATGCCGCCGAGACTCGACCGCAACTGGTAGATTCTCAGCTAGCAAGGACTATCCACGGACTCGGACCTGACGAGATCAGGCCTGATATCAGAATATTCTATGTCCATTCGCCCGAAACGGACGATATGATAAACACCGTTCAGGCATTGGCGACTCTGAGGCGGATGACAAAAGCGTCTATCACCGAGTTGGCTATCGAGGGTGCAGGTCATGCAACGTCATGGCTCGACTTTAAATATCCAAAAACCGAGCCCGCCTACGAGACAATCCTAAAATGGACGAACGACATAATCAACAATCCGTAGTCTAGCAGCGGAGGAGCTGCTACGCACAATTTCCAGCGACAGAAGGAAAACAACGATCCTCAAGCCTACGCTTAATCTCTGTGAAACAACAGATTACCTACAAACAGAACTAGTAGAGATCCAGCTACCGCCACCAAAAACGAGTTGAGATTGAAGCCCGTGACACCAACACCAAAGAATACTTGTCCTAGATATCCACCAACAACAGCACCGACGATGCCTAGTATAATGAGGCCTAATATATTGCCCTTGAATCCTGGCATGATGAAACTCGCGATACCACCTGCGATCAGTCCAAATACTATCCAATAGATAACGTCCATAACATTTACTCCTCTTTACCGATTATATTAATGTCTAAACTTCGGCACGACTATCGCCGAGTGCAAATAACGCTGCGAGTCCCCAGCCGGCCAATACGTAGATAAATATGGCGACAAAAGTACTCAGTTCGAAATAGAACTGTCCATACGCGGGTTGATAGTTAAACAGTCCGAAAAACGGTGCCGCAAAGAATCCGCCGATTGCGTAGACAAAGTCTACGAACGCATTGCCTTCGTTTGCGCCGAGCATCACGAGGACTAGTCGTAGTACTAAAAATACGACGATCAACCCGACGAGATACCAAACTACGCGTCGCACGATTACCATGGACGACACGGTAGATGATTCGCGGACGGTCTGTTTCTCTATATTCGTATTACCGACCTGCTGTCCGGTCGTACGTACCTCTCGAGTTACTTCCTCTTCATTTGAATCCATAATCTCGCACCCCCTTATTTATGGTTTGTGGCAGGCCTAATATAGTCCTAATGCTCAGTAATGTCTGTGAACTATGTCACAACTTTGGGCGAGTAGCGCCCTGTTTGATAGTGGTAACGACAAACGTCAGAGTGGCTGCTGTAGCAGTAATGATGACGTAGTATATGAAGCCCTTGTTCAGTTGGATTATCGATAAGATCATAGCCAAACTAGCGACAGCAACGATGATATAGCTAGAATACTTTGCGATCCAACCCAGGGCAGCACTGCCACTGTTATCCGCATGTAGGACCTTACCAAAAAATGATCTGATATATTTCGCCAGTCTAGACGTGCCGTTGGCATAACAAGCCAAAATAATGATCAATGCGACAGCTAGTATAACACGGGAAAACTGGGCGATTTCGTCTACAAATATCGCAACAAAGGCCTGGATAATGTTCGGATCAACTGGCCCTTTGCCATTCGCTGACAAATAGCCCACTAT
>JBARQK010000004.1:0-8595 GCA_049643705.1 Saccharimonadaceae bacterium (SeqCode)
TTGTGCTTAGAGGCAAATAGTGGTTTCGTAGTTGACTTTTTATCATGTTTATGCTAATATCAAGATATAAAGTACATCGAAAATAGATAAAAACTTTCACCACCACTATGACAGAAATACTAACTCCAGATAAAGTCCAGCCCGCCGTAGACAATACGGCTTTTGGCGATCCGACTCAAGAACCGGGCGAAGCAGGTTCTGTAGATCCGACCAACACCGGAGAAGTGGTAGCAGGTGAAACTGAGGCTGTCGAGCTAACGCCCGAAGAAATTGCTGCCGAGATGAGGCTGGCTATCGAAGCGGTAATACAATCCTTTGAAGAGATGGACGTAGATGAACGTATTATCTATGATGGCTATGACAACACCAAGCAATTCATAATTGAGCATGATTCAAAGTTTCGTAAGGCATTGAACGATTACTTGGGTCAATTAGATGCAATTGGTGCTAAGCTTGAAGCCAAGTTCGCGGAAGAGGTTAGCAATTCATTGGATCAATTCAATCGTGCAGTTGAATATATATATAGTAAGCCCGCCATAGAGATAGCTGAAAAATATAAGCTCGCAAAACAAACAGTGATCAATATGGATCGTATGCTCGAAAATATCGCAACCAACTTTAAAGAAGAAGGCGACGAAATTATAGTCAACCAAGATGTCGAGCTTGGGATGACGTTTAGGCACTACTGGGAAATGACGCGTGATGACCTAAAAGATATGGCCGATGATTATCGCAAAGAAACTGGATTAGACCATGACGATTTGCTAGATGAGGCCGAGGATCACATCGAGGCAATTGACGCATTCTTGGGAAAAGTGAAGGATCTAGAAGATAAATTGCAGGCCGAGCAGGAAGCTGAGCGTAATAAACTAGAGCGACTGTATAAAGATGCCGAAATCTTCATCAATAAACCTGATGGCTTGCTATATTATGCGATCCCTGTAGCTTCAGGCAAGAAGAAACGTATTGGAGTTAGCCGTGCTCGCGATGCCATCGGCTCGGGCGCTCCGGATGGAGTGTACAAAACCGCACTGAAGAAAGTTAAAGAATTCGATGATATGATAGTGCGGATATCTTCTATGCCGAACTGCGACCAGGATAGAATCGATAACTACATGAATCTTTTACGTATTGCAACGGAGTATGTTTATGAGCTTGCCAAACAGACAGACTCAAGCGGAGCTGCTGGCTACAAGAGCAAACAAGTTTTGCCACAGGATACAAATAATCGACTGTATCAACGTAATGTAACGGTCGGCGTACACAAGGCTTTCGGCGAGGAGCCCCTGAAATCTATTGATCTGTCAGCACTTGGTTTTATGATTCCAAAGTCTGAACGCAACGGCGCTAGCACCCAGCCTATGAACGGGAACAGGGCTAATGTACTGTATCCTGGGTACAACGAGGCGTACGACCCAACGATTGACGGGTCTTTACCTGGTAGCGCGTCAAAGACGTGGGGATCAAAAGTTGGAGGCAAGATGCTAAAGCCCGTACACGCAGAGATAGTGAGTAAATTTAAAGAAAAAGGTCTTGATCTAAAGACTAAACTGATCAAAGATGACTCTTTTGAGGATTGGTTGAAGCGCGCCGCAAATACGAGCGATGCAGCCTACGCTAGGGCGATTGGTAACAGGATGATCGCACATTTTCTGAGGCGCAACTATAGGTCAGCTGGCTTTTTAGTCTCCGAGCTCACTGTAGGTAACGTCGGTAAAGACGTCTCGTTTATGAAAGCGATTATCGAAGCAGCTCGTTAGATGTTCCGTAGAATGTTGATCGATGATGCGTTATCTATTTGAAAATGTTAGAATATACTTAGTATGATAATAGCTAATGTGGGAAGGACAGATTAAGTGTTTCAGTTAGATGATAAATTCTTGCAAGATGTTGGCTTGGGCGATCTACCAGAAGATCAAAAACAAGCATTTTTAGCCTTTTTTCGCGAGCAATTAGAGCTCCGAGTTGGTACAAAACTATCGGACGGATTGAGCGACTCACAGCTCGAGGAGTTTGAATCTTTTATTGATCGCAATATGCCGAAAGTTCATCAGTGGGTGTCGGCTAACGCTAGCGATTATGTGAGCGACCAGATATATCAAAAACTGCGTCAGGGTGCGCCAGCTCAGGTCAGTGATGATATCGTGCTTGCCGAGTATGCGTCATTAAAGTGGCTCGGTCTCAATAGGCCGGACTATCGTCAGGTTGTCGCGAGCGTTATGGAAGAGCTCAAGCAATATGTCGCTTCGAACCGTGATGCGATCATGGGCGGAATTAACGATCAGTCATCAGGCCAAGTAGCCGCGTAAAAATGCATCGCCAGTCATAGTTTTGCCGCTCGGCGCTATGAGTTCATCGATCGACAGGAAAACGCCATCTCCACATTGAATGTCGAGGGGCGTTTTTTTGTTTTCGGCGATATGTGATTTCAGAACGATAATTCTATGGTCTCTGATCGTCGTGTAGCAGCGGGGCCATGGCTGGTAGGCTCGAACTTTGCGTTCGATAGTCGCGGCAGGTTCTGACCAGTCGATGAGCCCATCGAGCTTTGTGAGCTTGCGCGAATAGGTTGCTCGGTCCGGGTGGGGCTGGTTCTTTGGCTTTAGCGAGCCTGATGTGTACTTCGGTAGAAATTCATAGAGAAGCTCATCGCTGAGGTTGATTAGTTTTCTTGTCAGACTAATTGATGTGTCATCGGGTTCTATGGTCAACGAGCGGTGAGTTAGTAACTTACCGGTATCCATACCTTTATCGATCAACATTAGACTAACACCTGTTTTTGATTGACCGCTAAGTATCGCGAAAGTGATAGGATCGGCGCCGCGCCACTCGGGTAGCAGTGAAAAATGACTGTTTATGATGCCTAGAGGGAACGCGTCGATAACTTTTTTTCCGACGATAATGCCAAAATCGATCAGGATGGCAACTTTGCTAGCGAATTCGTGGCGGGCGATTAGTTCGTCTAGCTCACTGCGATTCGCGGCGCTGAGTATTTCGAGATTGTGTTTTTTGGCAGTTTCTATGACCGGTACGTCGTATTTGTGGTGTGGCGGTCGTGGTTTTGTGACGACGGCTTCGATGGTGCAATGTTGGAGCAGTAACTCCAAGCAGTTTGCTGCGACTGGACCGCTCCCAAAGAAGACAACTGACTGTTTATGTCCAGAGGCTTTCATTGTCTTTGACGTGCTCCTCGTAGTCTAGTGGTTGCAATTCTCCTTGGTCATCAAGGGTGTAAAATGCTGTTTTGTCGTCTCGGATATGATCAATAAACACAATTCCATTGGTATGGTCGATCTCGTGTTGGATGACTCGTGCCAGGAAACCCTCGGCCTTGAAACGGACTTCTTCGCCGTCGATACTGAGAGCTTTGATGCGTATTTTGGTATAGCGCGGTACCTTGCCGTATATATTGTTGACGCTCAAGCAGCCTTCGTAGTCTGAGATCTGCTCGCCTTCGTATTTGACGATCTCTGGATTGATCAGAGCGGTGAACTCACGGTTGGTTTTGTCGTCAAAGTCGCTACGAACGATGACTACTTTATCCATGCGATCAACCTGAACAGCCGCCAGCGCGGCACTGATTTCGTGAGGCCTGGAATCCTCCCAGTCGAGGCTGGCCGACACCATGTCGTCGACTAAATGTTTCGTATCGTCAGTGACGATGTGTACTCGTGATGATTTCTGCCGAAGGCGTGGGTTAGGCAGGGTGATGATTGCTTCTTTCTTCATTTGCTAGTAATTATAACAGATTGATAACTAGACTATAAGAGCGTGTTTACTACACCAATGAACTGGCGTCGAGATCGATCTGCCAATGAGTCGCTGGTACGTTTTTGATGAGGCCTTGTAGAGCGCTACGCTTTGGGCTTTTGATGATTAACTGCCACCTATAAGTATCGCGCACCCTCTCATAGAAGCACGGTGTTGGTCCTAGAATCTCACAATCCTTATCCATGATGGGTTTTAATTCGGCTGCTAGTGTTCGGGCTGATCGGATAGCGGCGGCTTCGGTTTTATATACGCAAGTCAGCTTCAGGAGGTAGACGAATGGAGGGAACTTTGCTCGGCGTCGTTCTGAAAGCGCAATCTCGTAGAAATTAGCGTAATCTTGGGCTACGCCGTCAACAATACTCGGATGAGTTGGTTGGTATGATTGCACAACAACATCAGTTTTGTGTTCATTGCGTCCAACGCGTCCAACAACCTGGGATAATAATTGAAAAGTCCTTTCGCTAGAAGAATAATCTGGTATTGAGAGTCCAGCATCGGCCTGAATGACGCCGACTGTTCGTAGATGCGGTAGGTCGAGGCCTTTGGCGACAACCTGAGTGCCAATGATGATGTCGATATCACCGTCGTACAGTTGCTGGTAGGCAGAATCAACAGTAGCATCTGCCTGATTGTCACCATCAAAACGCGCAACTTTCGCATCAGGAAAGAGCTTAGTTATCTCGGTTTCAATCAATTTAGTACCGATACCTTTGTGAAGTATGTTGATACCGGCGCAGTCTGGACAGCTAGTAGGTACTCGGTTCGAGATATTACATATATGACACCTCAATTCGTGGTTATCAGAGTGAAGGGCTAGCGGAACTAAACAACGAGGACAAAAAGCTTGCCAACCACAGTCTTCGCATAGAGTTGTTGTTGCGCTGCCGCGGCGATTATGAAAAATCAGGATCTGTTTTTTGATAGCCAGACTCTCTGCAATTAACCTCAATAGATCATCCGACAAGAATCGATGTCTGCGAAAGTTTTCTCGTTTAGTCATATCAACTATTTTTATGCTCGGAACAAGATAATTACTCATAGCAGGTTTACTCATCTCGACTATCGGTCTACCGAGTGTCTTTGCCAAGTAATAATCAGTTATGCTCGGTGTGGCGCTACCTAGAACTAGTTTTGCGCCGTGTTTTTTCGCTAGGATACTGGCTACTCTCAGGGCTGAATATCGCGGTGATTTATCTTGTTTAAAGGCGGCTTCGTGGCACTCATCGACGACGATCAGGCCAATACTCGCTAGCGGCATGAATAGGGCAGAGCGAGGTCCGATAACCACAATTGGATCATTGGATTTTAATGCTTGAGCCCATAGCTGATGTCGCTGTGATTCAGTCTGCCTGGAGTGGGCAAGGATTATATTGCTGAAATGATTGCTAAACTCAGCCACTAGCTGACTAGTTAAAGCGATTTCTGGCACCAATATAATAACGGATTTGCCCTGTTCGATACAGGCGCGCGATGCTTCTATGTAAACTTGGGTCTTGCCAGAGCCAGTGACACCGTGGAGTAGGACTGAGTCAGAGTTTGAACTGTTGATAGTATCGATAGCTGACAACTGATCGTCAGTGAATACAAAATTTGTTCGTTTTCTATTTGGGATAGTTTTGGCTACAGTAGACTCTCTGCGGGTTTTGGATAGGCCGCGGGGTAGAATAGTCTGTAATACGATAGCTAGATGGGTCGAGTAATACTGGCTGATCCATTCAGTAGTTTCTAGTAGCTCATGAGGCAAAGGTGTATCGTGTAGCACGTCTTGGATTGGTTTGACGGCGTAAGTCGGCTTGTTCGTTTCTCGCAAAATAACGCCGTCGTATTGTTTTTTGCCGATCTCTACCCGGACGATAGTACCGTCAGCTAATAATGATTCGTGAGCGTATGTGTACGAATCTTTATCTTGTCTGATGATTTGACTAACCGCGACCTCATAGTAGTGCATAGTTTTAATTATACTGGTAAAATAAACTTATGTATTTTGAAAGTCGAACTCAGGCGGGGCAAGTACTGGCGGCGCAGCTGCTCGAAGCCTATCGCTTTGAGAACTGTGCGGTGATAGCTCTGAACGACGGAGCTGTCCTAATCGGTGAACAGGTAGCTGCAGCTTTACACTGTGTTTTGACAATGCTTGTAACCGAGGATGTCGATTTACCAGGCGAAAACCTCAGTCTAGGTGCTGTTTCTCAGGCGGGTAATTTTACCTACAATAGCTCGTTTTCTCAGGGGGAAATCGACGGCTATGTTAGCGAACTTCACGGCTATCTAGAAGAACAAAAGCGGGAAGCACTTCAAAATATTAATAGACTAATCGGCGAAGGTGGGATCATTGATCGTGATCTGTTTAGAGACCGAGTAATTATTTTGGTTTCGGACGGTCTCGATGACAGTGCGTCTCTCGATGTTGCCCTGGATTTCATCAAGCCTATCAGGTACCAGAAATTAGTTGTAGCAACGCCTGTCGCAACAGTAGCAGCAGTCGACAAGATGCATGTTGCAGCCGACGAAATACACATACTCGACGTCAAGACCAACTATATGGGTGTTAACCATTATTATGAGGACAATGACACGCCGACTCGGGAGCAGTCAATAGAAAGAATCAATCAAACAATATTGAAATGGCAATAAAATGGGTTGCAATGAACCGGTAAAAAAGTGTAGAATAAAAAGCAACAAGGTAACTTAGACGGTGAGTGAAGGGACAAATGTTAGACGTTTTTATTACATCTAGGGTTAGACGCAAGATCGTAGTGGTCTATGCTAAATATCCTGATTTTCGTACTCACGTCCGAGGACTAGCCAAGCTCATCAAGGAAGATCCGGGAAATATTCAGCGCGAACTAAAGCGCCTAGAAAAAGTCGGTTTCCTATTGAGCGAGAAGCAAGGTAACACCAAGATCTATTCTACAAACAAGCACTTTCCTATCTTTAAAGAACTGCAAAGTATTGTTATCAAATCCCAACAGCAAGCTGGGTCTGGTCGTCCAAAGCGTACTTCGTCTGATCTATAGAACATGACTTTATTCAATCGTATTTTGAGAGCCAGGGGTCTAGATGGCGAAGAGGCCGATGCTTTTTTGAATCCGAACTATGATATTAGGCATGACCCATTTTTACTACCAGATATGGAGGCAGCTGTCACGAGATTAGAGATCGCTCTAAAAAATGACGAATCTATCACGATTTATGGTGACTACGACATAGATGGTTTGACTGCCTCAACTCTGTTAGTTGACGCTTTTGCCAGTTTTGGCTTCAAGCGAGTAGATGTCTTCATCCCGAATCGTTTCATCGAAGGCTATGGCATGACGGTCGACGCTGTCGATCAGATAGCAGCAACCGGGACAACGCTCATAGTAACGGTTGACTGTGGTAGCCTAAGCGAAAAGGAGATAGTTCATGCTGCTAGTCTGGGAATAGACGTGATCGTGACCGATCATCATGCCGTCGCTCCGGTGCAGCCACCAGCCATAGCGGTTATTAATCCAAAGCGTACTGATCACAAGTATCCTTTTATTGACCTGGCTGGTGTAGGCGTTGCGTTCAAGCTAGTTCAGGCTATGCAGACTCGCATGGACGGTCTACCCCTGGGAGCTGAAAAATGGCTACTCGATCTAGTTGCCTTGGGTACGGTTTGCGATGTCGTGCAGCTAGTTGACGAGAACCGAGTTAATGTTTTTTGGGGACTAAAAGTTTTACAGAAACAACGTCGTCCTGGCCTAAAGGCTTTGATGGCAATCGCGCGAGTTGAGCCTGATGATTTGAATGCAAGGTCTCTCGGATTTGCACTCGGACCGCGCATGAATGCTGCCGGTAGGTTGGAGACCGCGCAATATTCACTAGATATGCTACTGGCACGTGACCCGATGGGAGCGTTGAAAAAAGCCGAGATACTTGACGACATGAATCGTAAAAGACGACTGGAGCAAGACAAGATATTTGAAAGTGCAATCGTGCAGGCGGAGAACTTTGTTAGCGATCCCGTACTGGTCGTTAGTGGCGGTGGATGGAATCACGGCATAGTTGGTATCGTAGCGGCCAAACTTTTAGAGAAATATGCGAAACCAACTTTTGTTTTGGAAGAAATGGGCGAACAGGCGAAAGGCTCTGCTAGGAGCTATGGTGACTTTAGTGCCGTCGAGGCGATCAGAGCCAGTGATGACATTATCATCAAGGGCGGCGGTCACAAGTTGGCGGCTGGGGTGACATTATTTTCAGATCAGATAGATAATTTTAGACAGCGGGTTAATCAACTGTATCGCGAGAAAAATCTCCACGATCAACGGCGTTATTTGCTAGTTGATGCCGACGTAGTAATTGATAACTTGGTAGAACTGAACGAAGATCTACTGGAAAAGATCGGTCGACTTGAGCCATTTGGTAATGGTAATCCGGAGATCGTACTGCGCCTAAACGAAGGCCTGGTCAGATCAAAAAGGACTATGGGGCAGGACGGCCAACATGTAAAGATTCGAGTCGCTGACTCATCGGGCAAGGCTATGGACTTTTTAGCATTTAATGCGCCCCATCACTATCACGTGGAACCGGGCGAGAGAGTTAATATATGGTTCAATCTGACCATAAATGATTTTCGCGGTATTCGCAGTGTTGAGTGCAAGATAAGAAGGCTTGAGCTTAGCTGATAAAACAGCTAGAATGATAAGCATTATGGCCAGTGTAAAAAATGCGAGAAAGACTAATAAGAAAAAAGGCTTTACTCTGGTAGAGATCTTGATCGTTCTGTGCGTCATCACCATACTTGCCTCGATAACCATCGTTAGCTATAACGGTGCTCAGACCAGGGCTGCTATCACAAAA
>JBARQK010000005.1:0-2847 GCA_049643705.1 Saccharimonadaceae bacterium (SeqCode)
GTCGAGCATGGAGGACGCAAAACCAGCGATTATCGAGAACGTCAACAGAATCCAATAGTTTGTCGTAAAGAACATCGGCAGGTTAGCAAATATACACAATATTATCCCTATACGAAACAGTTTGACACGACCGAATTTGTCAGCCCACGCTCCCGTCGGTATATTTGCGATTGCAGTCACTATCCAACCGCTCGAAGACAAGATCATAGCTTGCGTCAGGCTCATGCCGAGCTGCAAAGTATAAAAAAGTTGCCATATCGGCAACAAAAAACTTGCCGATGACAACAGGAAAGAGTTTATCACAGTATATCTAGAGTTGCGTCTGGCTAACTCCACTCCTGTAAGATCTGTATTTTGCCTAGACTGCAATAATATATTTTTTGTCATGGTTTCTCGTGGCGGAGAGAGAGGGATATCGCTGCGCTCCTCCGCTTGTTCATTGTACCAAAAGCAAGCTTTCGTACAATTTCACTGCGCTACGCCGAACCTGGCTCGAACCCTTTTTCTTCTCTAGAAGAAACGAGCCCATCCATAAAGGATGCGCTCGCCTCTCCTGGCGGAGAGAACAGGATTCGAACCTGCGGTACGATTGCTCGCACACACGCTTTCCAAGCGTGCGCCTTCAACCACTCGGCCATCTCTCCATACCGTTTCTATATTAACAAAGTTCTCTGAAGCGTGCGCCTATCGCTACGTTACACTCCGCTCCTCCGCCTCCTCGTTCACTCACGAGCAAGCTCGCAGTGAACTTCGTTCGGCTCCACCAACCACTCGGCCATCTCTCCATTAAAAACTATTATATCAGTTGTATTTATTACGGCTATAATCCTGTTGTCATGAGCAAAACTATAGTCATATAATAATAACAGATGAAAAAACCTCTAGTCCCACCGGTCATTGAATTAAAGGCGCTCGTAAAACGCTTTGGTATCGGTGACGCCGAGCATAATGCCCTAGATGGCATCGACCTAACTATCCAGGCGGGTGAGTTCGTTACGATCATGGGACCGAGTGGTTGTGGCAAAACTACCCTACTCAATATCCTCGGCCTGATCGATCGATCCGACGACGGAGACTATTATCTGGAAGGTCGTTCCGTCGATACTCTATCAAATGCCCAACGCGCTAGGATACGTTCGAAACAAATCGGAATTGTTTTTCAGAGCTTTAACCTGATCAACCGACTGAATGTCCTAGAAAACGTCGCTCTACCCCTAACGTACAAAGGAATGTGGCGAACAAAGCGGCTAGAGCAAGCCAGCCAAGTTCTCAAAAACTTCCATCTCCACGAGCGTGAATACTACATGCCGTGGCAGTTATCTGGTGGCCAAATGCAACGCGTCGCCATCGCGCGCGCCCTAGTCAATCAACCATCGATCATCTTGGCTGACGAGCCGACCGGCAACTTGGATAGTCGGTCAAGCCATGTCATCATGGAGGAGCTGTCTGAACTTCACAAACAAGGCAACACCATCATCATGGTCACCCACAACCCTAGTCTAACGAGCTATGCCAGTCGCGTTATCCAGATGCTAGACGGAAAAGTAGCCAGCGACACGGCGACCCGAAAGAAAAAGTCATCGCGCAAAAAGGCAAAGAAAACCCTAGCCAGCAACCGAGCAAAGATCAATGAACAAAAGGCGGAGGATAAATAATCATGCGATTTCTTTTCATAAATCATATCATTGAGTCTGCCCATTCTCTCCGCAGCAACCGTGTTCGTAGTTTCCTGACTGGACTAGGTGTTGCCATCGGTGTTGCCAGCATCACAGTCATCCTATCTCTATCGCAGGGAATGACTAGTGTTATCGATAGGCAGATTGTCGACCAAGACGGCAGCATCGCCATCGTCCGACCCGGCCAGCCTAAAAACGATCTCAACGGCCTGACTCATCCAGTTAGCCAAGAAACTTACTCGATCAGCAATCTAACCGAAAATGACGTCGCCAGCATATCAAAGATTGCGGGAGTAACGGCAGTAGCACCACTGATGACGATCACGTCCAGCCTGAGCGCTGACGGCAACACGGTAGAAGACGCTGTTATCCTAGCCACGACTCCCGAACTAGAGAAAACGACAAAATTGCCGATCAAGGAAGGTCAATTCCTCGACGAAACTCTCAACAATCGCACAGCCGTGATCGGCCACCAGCTAGCCGTCGACCTGTTCGGCACAGAAATGCCGATCGGACAAACATTTATTCTCAAAAACGAACGTTATCGAGTTATCGGCATATTTAGAAAGATGGACGACCCGATCAACTATAACAACGTCGACTTTGACAGAGCCGTTATCATCAGCCTAGAAAGTGGCAAATCGCTCAACCGCAGTCAGCCCCAGATCCAACAGATCAACATTCGGGTCGCCAGCCCTGATCAACTGACCGTAGTAGTCCAGGAAGCCATCACAAAGATATCCACTAACCATTTAGGCGAAAAAGATTTTTACATTGCTAGCGGCAGCGAGATCGCAGAACCGACTAGTCGATTATTTACAGCGGTATCGACCGGCATGATAGCCATAGCAGCCGTCTCGCTGCTCGTCGGTGGCATCGGCATCATGAACATCATGCTCGTCAACGTTGCCGAGAGAACCCGCGAGATCGGCCTCAGAAAGGCCGTCGGAGCCAGCAACTGGAACATCGTATGGCAATTCCTGACCGAATCACTCATGATCAGCCTTTTCGGTGGTGCGTTCGGATACGTACTCGGCTACTCGATCGCATTCGTAGCCAGCACATTTCTGACCTTCCGCCCCGCTATCACCTGGGATGTGGGGTTAATTGCCTTTATCATATCTGTCACGATCGGTACAGTTTTCGGACTATACCCGGCCATCCGCGCCTC
>JBARQK010000006.1:0-6861 GCA_049643705.1 Saccharimonadaceae bacterium (SeqCode)
GAACTAACGAGTATCAACCTAAAAACGACTTTATTCGCGTCGCTAGTGCCACGCCGGAAGTTGCAGTTGCCGATGTAGCAACAAATACCGATCGTATCGAGCAGCTATATATAGAGGCCGCCAGCGAAGACGTCAGCCTAGTGGTCTTCCCCGAGATGTCGATCACTGGCTATAGTATCGGCGATCTAGTCCAAGGCACGAAACTTTTAGATCAAACTGTTCAGTCACTCGTATATCTATCGCAACAGACTTTGGACAAAAACTGCGCTATGGTCGTCGGATTACCGCTCAGAGTCGGTAATGCAATATATAACTGCGCAGCCCTGCTAGCCGACGGCGAGATAAAGGGTGTTGTACCGAAACAAAACTTACCGACCTACAAAGAATTCTACGAAAAACGCTGGTACCAGGCCTGGGACGAACGTGACAATATCGAACTAAAGATCGGCGAGCAGAACGTCACATTCGGTCGTAACCAGATATTTGAAGTAGCCGGCAGTAAGGTCGGCATAGAAATCTGCGAGGATTTATGGGTCGCTGATTCGCCCAACCTGAAACTTGCTAAAAATGGATCTACCATCATCGCAAACCCTTCGGCTTCACCAGAGCATGCCGCAAAGCGCGACTATCGCTCGAAACTAGTAGGTTTCACTGCCGCCAAATTGTTGGTTGGCTATATCTACGCAGGAGCTGACCAAACCGAATCAACGATGGATATTGTTATGGGTGGTCACGCTATAATTAGCGAAGCTGGACGAACTCTGGCGGAACGAAGGCCGTTTTCACGCGATAAAAATCGCCTGGCGATCGCTGATATCGACCTGCAGCACCTAAGCCGCGATCGACAGGTCGATAATAATTATCCAAATTATTTTGAGATTAATCCGACGGCAACCAATGTCCAGGCAGAACAAGATGGTTTGCGCCGCGCCGTAGAGCCTTATCCGTTTATTCCAAAGGGTACGCCCGAGCAAATCGCAGAAAGACTGGATGAGATTCTGGCCGTGCAGTCGGTTGGTCTAGCAGAGCGTTTCGTCGCTAGTCGACGGGAAAAAATGATCGTTGGTTTGTCTGGTGGTCTAGATTCCACCCTGGCGTTGATGGTCATGATGCAGGTTGCTGATAGGTTGGGTCGTGACCCTGGAGATATTATCGAGGCGATCACTATGCCTGCCAAGGCTAACAGCACACGTACACAGTCCAACGCCGAAAAACTCGCTCGTGCCCTGGGGATTTATTGGCAAGAAATACCTATCAGTGACCTTGCTCAGTCCCAGCTGGAGGCACTAAATAATGGCGACTCGGAGGACATAACTTTCGAGAATACTCACGCCCGCATTCGCACTGCCCTGCTGTTCAACCGTGCCAATCAAACCGATGGAATGGTTATTGGAACCGGCGACCTCAGCGAAATAGCATTAGGCTGGTGTACATTCAATGGCGATCATATCTCACAGTACAATCCGAACGCCAGTATCCCAAAGACCCTGGTTCGTTCACTGGTTGCACATGCTGCGAATAGCGTTAGCGACAAGGCAAAGACAATAATCAACGACATACTGGATACGCCTGTGTCGCCAGAGCTAACCGGCAATGGCAACCTGGACCAGAAAACCGAATCGATACTGGGATCATACGATCTGCACGATTTCTTTTTGTTCCATATGATACGTCATGCAGAATCTCCAGAGAAAATCGCTTATATGGCGCGTAAAGCTTTTGCGGACAAGTTTGACGACAACGAAATAATGTCAACCTTCGCAATATTCATAAAACGCTTTTACCAAAACCAGTGGAAACGCTCCGTCATGCCAGACGGACCAAAAGTCGGTAGCGTCAGCCTCAGTCCCCGTGGCGACTGGCGTATGCCATCTGACATGAGGGGCTTAGTGTTATAATGACTCTATGAAATTTGATAAACCATATGTACCACCAACGTTAACAGTTGATGGAGTGATGTTTCAACTAAACAATAACCAGCTCGAAGTCCTATTGATGCGTCGTAGTGCCGATCCATTCAAAGGCGAGTGGGCGTTACCTGGTGGCTACAATGCTGCCGGCAGTACGACGATCGAGGCACTCCGCGATATCATAAAGCGTAAGGTTGGCGTTGACATCCAAACTCAACTCTCCTACATCGAACAGCTCTATACCTTTGACACTGTCGCCCGTGATCCAAGAGGTCATGCCGTTTCGGTTACTTACCTAGGTTGTGGCCGAGATATAGTCAGCAAAAATGGCAGTGAAGATTCGACTTTCTTTACCGTCGATAACCTACCAAAACTGGCATACGACCATAATAGTATCGTCAAATACGCCCGCGACAGACTGAGCGCAAAGCTTACATATACAAACGCAGTCTACGGCCTACTCGAGAGTAAATTTACACTAACTCAACTACAGACCGCCTACGAAGCAGTTTTTGGACGCGAACTAGACAAGCGTAATTTCCGCAAAAAGTTCTTGTCATTGGGACTGATCCACGAAACCACGGAAACCTGGCGCGAGGGCGCCCACCGCCCGGCAAAGCTTTACGAATTCAATTCGACAAAACTCGAAGTATTATCACGCAGCTTTGACTAAATCACTAGCTAACTCTCGCTTGTCTAGCGCAGTTGGACCGTATGATATCAGGCCTACCGGCAAACCTAATAGCTCACCGATATACTCTGCTCTATCTATATGCGATTTTGCCGTAGGAAACTGATATTCCGGCTCTACGAGCTCTAGTACTTTGCCGAGTTGTTCCTGATATTCTAGATCCTGCGACGGGCCCAGTACAACATCAACAGCCTTCTCGCCTGCATACCTAAAGAATCGCCCGTGTATGTCACTAGTTTTGTATGAATCGCAAACTTGCCAGTCGCTCATATCCATCACTCTGTCTAAGCCGGTAACGACTAATTCATCAACAGTAGAAGCCTGTTGCGCATAGCGATGGAGAACAGCGTCGAAATGACCATAGCGGAATGAACCTTGATATTCGCCTGTGCCGTTATGATACTCCGGTACTATCGCCGCTAAATCATGTTCTTCTGTCGGAAACGGTCCTGCACCGTGGCGTGTTGTATATGCTCGAACTACACCTATTGTTTTGACATTGCCTTGATAGTCAATCTCGGCCAATTGATTGCGGGCATTTTGCGGCGTAGTCGTACTCCAAGTAGTATGAGGGTGAAAACCATACCACTCGTCAAGCAATACACCTTGCGCACCTTCAAAGACAATCTGTTCGTATTTACTAACAAGTTTAGCCAGATACCCCTCGCCTACAATACTCACGCGTCTCGCCCAGTCACGATATTGATCGGCAGTTTCGGCAACCGAATCACTATCCATCAACGTCAACCACTCCTTAGAATTCTGAGGTCGATTAATCTCTAGGGCTTGATTTAATTTATGCCATCTCATGTTGTTGAGACGTTTCATCAGTGTATCGCTCAAGATATCACCCGTTCTCAGTGTTAGTTCAGGCCACTCGAGATCATCGGCCATAGTCTCGCCAATGCCCTGCGCACAACTACCATGCCGAGCGTCGCCACGCGCGGTCTCGCGAACCTTGTTGACGGCGATGTGCCAGGGCGTAATCACTCGCGCCAGACTATCGACGCTGACCCGTGACCATATATCATCTAAGCCCAAGTCTTCCAGATGCTGAGCCTCGGGATACATATTGATTGGATTTACCAACATGTCGCGTGACAAAAAAGTCTCAACTCCAGGTACGAAACTACCGCTACTAAATTGTGAAAATGTGTGATGCCGACCATCGGGCGTGATGACGTTATGAGCTGCCTGAGGCCCGCCGTTATGACGTACGACAGCAGTTGTTCGAGCACGTCGTGCTAGATAATCAACAGTGGTACCTTTGCCGGCATCGCCGAAGCTGAGGTCTGTTACGATAAATGCTTCTTTCATGATGAAGTCCTTTTTTATAAAATCTCTTGATATGAATAATGCCTGGCACGGGGAGGGGCGTAGCGCCCCAGCCCCGCACCAGGCGGATGGATGTGAATCAGAGCCGATCAGCTCCCGCACCGCCGAGATTGATGTTCCCATCGACCTTGGCCAAGCGCCCGCCACCGAAAGTGACAGGATTGAACTTCTCGATTGCGTTGACAGCCGAGGCAACGACGCGAGCGTCGCCACCAGCAGCAAGCATTGCCTTCGCGGTCTCCTGAGCGTTAAGCTCACCCTCGAACCGAGCGATGAT
The DNA here is from genome assembly GCA_049643705.1 of Saccharimonadaceae bacterium (SeqCode). Taxonomy (GTDB): domain Bacteria; phylum Patescibacteriota; class Saccharimonadia; order Saccharimonadales; family Saccharimonadaceae; genus JBARQK01. The sequence goes on from JBARQK010000006.1 coordinate 4,214, forward strand.
CGCTGCGATGACCTCCACGACCGAATTTGGATCGTCGAGAATGACGACGTTCTCCTCGCCGAGCATCTCTTCCCAGATGGGAACGATCTCTTTCTTGGAGTAGGCACCTTGCTTCTGGAACAGGAAGAACACGTTGTTCTTCTGCCTCAGCTCATCAAAGATCGCCTTGGTTGCAATCGGCTCATCGATCGTGTCACCGGTCAGCGACTGCAGCGTGTGGGCTGCCACACTTCCCCATCGTCCGCGAGCGTAGTCGTTCTTGATCGTCAAGTAGGGCATCTCGTCTCCGATGAAGAAAACGAAGCCTTTCTTGCCGAACAACTCATACGGCTCGAGATTGACGTGCCGGGCGGCCATGTAGGCACCCAGCTCGTAGGTTTCAGAGCGCTGACCGCCGCCGTTACCCTCGAGGATGAGAGCGGCGATCTGGGCGTCCATGCGGTTGTCGCTCTCGTACTGCCCGAACTGGAGCGGGAAGTCGTCAGAGTTCGCATCGCCGATGGCGCTGACGTTGATCTGAGGATCAGCACAAAAATTTCCCTGTTGCAGATAGCTCTGCAGCTTGGGAAGCTTCTTGTGCACGATCTTGGCTGCCGTGTAGTTCGAGCCGGTGACGTCCAGCCAGATCAAGATTGCCGTCGGGTCGGGGTGTTCGTCTGTGACGCACACTTCCCGCATGACCTTGCCCGCAAACGGGCTGTTCGAACCGGCAGGCTTGGTCGGATCGAGCAACTCGTGGACCTTGGCCGCGACGCGGCCGGCCTTGACATCATCGTAGTAGTCGAACGTAGAACGACCAGCTGCGGCCTTCGCTGCGTTTGTTGCGTAATGGACGCTTACGTCCCATCCTCCACCGCCCATGATGGGCTCCTTTCGGGTAGTTATTGCGGATATTCTACAACTTGAATGGCCGAAACTTCCTAGGGAAGTACGGCGCACCCATTTGTTCGAGTGTTGCATCGAACTGCACCAACAGAGGGATCGCCCCCAGTGGCTTGGCGCCAACGCGTGCGTGCTCCAAAAAGTACGCTTTCAATTGACGAGGCGCATCCTCGGGTAATTGACCCGTGACCGGGTCTCCGCCCATCATATACACCATAGTGCGCGCGGCCATCACGAGATCTGTTGCCGGGGTCGGTCCCTTTTTTGCAAGAACCTCCTCCGGATACCATCCTCGCTGACGACCGACAACCGCTTTGATAGGCTGATAATGATCGCCGGCTTTCTGCGAAGAATAGCACCAGTCCGCCAGAATTAGCCCATGTTTCTCGGGCCAAATCATTACATTCTGCGGCAGAACCGCACCATGAATGACATTTTTCTGATGAGCATCGTCCAAAGTCCACAGCAGGCGACGCCACATCCATGCCGCATCTAGCGGTTGAATACCCGCTGGATATGCTCGTTTCACCGTTTCCAGATTAACGAAGCTACCCAGCCAGACTGTCGCATTTGCCCGTAGGCGCCTGGTCTTGTCCTGTATCGCGAAAGTGTCGACAAGTTCCGGATAGAACATCCATCGCCTTGAATCGCCACTCGCGCGAAGTTTGCGCAATACTTCAGCCTCAGCCGCCAGTAGATCGTTATCCGTCGGTGTCAGTGAAACCTTAAGAAAAGATTCAACTTTAACTCCACCCTTGTCAGTATCTGCATGGAAGCAAGCAGCCGCATCACAATCCGCCACCAATCGAGACTTAACCGTATGCTTGGCGACACGGCTCTCGAAAACCGTGACAGTAGCAGCGGCAGCAGGGCGACCAGTTTGCGTGTAACTAATCGCCTGCTGATAATATTCCGTCAGCATTTGAAAAGCTTCACTCCCGACGTCCTTGTCACTGACAGCCAAACGGTCCGGATGGACATGTCGCACTGCTTCTCGATAGGTTCGCTTGATATCGCTCAAACTCGCAGATGCTTCTCCAGCGCTGGCCGGAAAGACATCCGAAAATGCCTTTGCGCCATTCACTAGCGAAACAACCCTGTAAAAATCGTCTGTTGCCATGATTCACCTCCTTGTTAAGGATCGGGTGGCGAGAGTGCGCCACTATCGACACTTGCGTCGTCATCTACCGATGGTAGAGAGACCTCAACCATGTTGTTAATGATTGATAGTGTCAATATAACACTAAGCATCCCGTGTTGTCTATAGTAATTGTAAATTCTACAATAAACCGACCTACTGTTGTATTTGCTCTTATACCCTCTTTAATATTCCCGATCATGATCCAGTAGCGCAGTAAACTTGATATAATCAATCTATGATCAAAGCCGACCAGCCAACTTGCTTCCCTGCCGACGTTTTGGCAATGGTATCGTCTCGCGACGACGGCACGGTTTTAGACCGATCTATAGGTGTTCATGCTCCAGAGATTGTTACGAACCGTAAAAATATCTGCGAATCAGCGGGAATAGACTATGACAATGTAGCCTATCAACGCATTATTTATGATGATTCGGGTACATATTCACTAATAGCCGACGTTGACAACCGTTCAACGAGCAAATCTACCTTTGAAATCGTAGCCGATGCTCTATTTACTCGATCTATCGGAGTCGGGATGATCCTGCCAGTGGCAGACTGCGTAGCAACCGGCGTCTATGACCCCATCAATCGTTCACTAGCTCTAGCGCACCTGCGCAGACATTCG
>JBARQK010000007.1:0-3262 GCA_049643705.1 Saccharimonadaceae bacterium (SeqCode)
ATGAACCTTACTAAGCCACTACTTTGTGGCCTGCGGAACTCGCGCCTACAAGTCTGTCGGGCTCAAACATCCTCGGCCAGCAAGGTAGTAGCTCACTAAAGTTCTTTGGGGATTCCAGATACCCCGGACCCCGAAAGGGCTCGATATCATTTCAGGCTACAGCTAGTTGGTTTGCAAGGCCGGGCCTCGCAAACAGCAAAAGTGTGTTGTGGTATGATTTTGGTGTTTTGGTATTTTGGTATTTTGATGCTTTTGCGTTTTAATTCATTTCTGATACTTGATGTTAGCGCTCATGAGATTGGTCCTCGGGCATCTGGAAGAACTGGGAGATAGCACAAACTAAAACTCTAGCGAAGCGAGGATGTTTGAACCATGTCGTTCCGACATGGTGAGTTCCGCAGCTTCCAGAGATTTTAGTTTGTACTATCTCACCGCGGACTGAAGCAGCCCAGGAGTTTTAGCTTCCTTTTGCGGTCAAAAGGAAGGGATAAAGAGATTAAACCTGTAGTATTTGATTTGGTATTTAGACTACCGGTCCGGTAGGCTGATTTGCAAAACGACATTTGCTTCTTTTCCTAAAATCCAAAATCTATCTTCTATCTCCTGCTCTCAAAGCAGCCCTAACCAATCCAACAAACATCGGATGTGGTCGCATCGGACGAGAACGAAATTCCGGATGAGCTTGAGTTGCTAAAAAGAAATCATTGTTCGGAGATTCGACATACTCAACTAATTTTCCGTCTGGCGAAAAGCCACTGACGACTAAACCGCCCTTTTCAATATCGGATAAGTATTTTTGATTAACCTCATAACGATGACGATGACGCTCGGTTACTTCGGTTGCTGCATAGATAGTTTCAGCCAAACTACCGGCATTTAACTTTGCTTTATAGTTACCTAGCCGCAGAGTGCCTCCAGTCGATTGTTTGCCTTCCTGGCCTGGCATGATGTAGACAACATTCTGCCTGGTCTCGGGATCAAACTCGGTGCTATTTGCCGACTTTAAACCGGCTCGTCGAGCTGCCGCGATCACCGCGACTTGCAGTCCCAGACAAATGCCCATATATGGCTTGTTCTTACTGAGCGCATAGTCAGCGGCAGCGATCTTGCCCTCGATACCACGATTGCCGAAGCCCCCCGGAACTAGTAGCCCATCAACTGAGGCAAAATCATCATCAGTTGCCTTCTCAGCATTAATCCACTTGAGTTCTAGTTCGGCTTTTTCTGACCAAGCAGCGGACTTTAATGCTTCGATGACAGAGATGTACGTGTCGGTGTTGTCCATATATTTGGCGACCAAACCGATCGTAACGGTGCGGTTGTATCTTGTACTATCTCGCTCAACTAGTTTTTCCCACGCCGAGAGATCGGCTTTTTTATTAATCCCAGAAAACTTTGTAAGTTTCGCCTCGAGATCACGCGCAACAGTCAGCGGTACACGATAAACCGTATCGACATTTGGCATCAGCATTACGCCTTCGCGCGGAATACCCCCGAACAAACTGATCTTGTCAGCGATTGATTCTGGCGCAGCTTTGCTGCTATCGGTACGGACACCAACAACATCAGGCACGATACCAAAACCACGCAGATCGTTTAACGCATTCTGTGCAGGCTTTGATTTGAACTCTTGGCTGGTTCCCAGAAACGGCACGTAAACGACATGAACAAATAAACAGTTCTCACGACCAACAGTCACCGAAAACTCACGTATCGCCTCAACAAAACTTAGCCCCTCATAGTCACCAACCGTTCCACCGATCTCGACGATATGAAAATCACTGCCCTTGCCTGCTTCTTTGATGGCGCGCTGGATCGCTCTAGTCAGATGCGGCACTAACTGAACAGTCTGACCGCCGAATTTTCCGTCACGCTCATCAGCTATGAGCTCGCTCAGTAAGCGGCCGGCCAAGGTCGCGTTTTTCTGCGTCAATTCGATGTCCAAAAATCGCTCATAATGTCCAAGGTCAAGATCAGTTTCAGCACCATCCTTCGTTACAAAACACTCACCGTGTTCCTTAGGATTTAAAAGACCCGCATCAACATTCAGATACGGATCGCATTTTTGGATAGAAACTGTTGCACCTTTGGCTTGCAAAACGGCCCCGATACTGGCCGCCGTGATTCCTTTGCCAACCCCCGACAGGACACCGCCTGTTACAAAGATATATTTCGTATTAGAAACATTTTTGTCCATGTTTGTGTTCACCTCCATGGGACTTTAGTATACCATTTTCTAGCGTATGTACGCTATAGGTAGTGGTTATTGTTGTTTAAATTACGCTACTAGTGGCGGAGTGGTCCGTGGTAAAACGACAGATTTTTTGACCCGCATCGATAAATTAGGTAAAATTGGTTATGGATAAGATACTACTCAACGAAGCACTATCATTTGACGATGTGCTGATAAAACCAAACTACTCGGGCTTTGATAGGAGCGATATAAAGCTCGAAAGTCGCATCACTAAAAACATAACTATCACCTGTCCGATCGTATCATCACCGATGGATACGGTAACCGAATCCGGTCTAGCGATTGCCCTGGCGCGCCTCGGTGGGATCGGCTTTATACACCGCAACCTGCGCATCGCTGACCAAGCGGCCGAAGTCAAAAAGGTCAAAAAAGTAGGACTAATAGTTGGAGCTGCTGTCGGCTCTAGCTCGGGCTACGAAAAACGCGTCGCAGCATTAGTTAAGGCTGGCGTTGATATCATCCTGATCGACTCGGCCCATGGCTACGCGAAAAAAGTTATCGACGCCGTAATGCACGTCAAATCAAAATACCATGTTGATGTGATCGCCGGTAGCGTCGCAACTTTCGAAGGCGCCGAGGCGCTGATCGAGGCAGGAGCTGATGGCTTGCGTGTCGGCATGGGACCTGGTGCCATCTGCTCGACACGTATCATCAGCGGTATGGGCGTTCCGCAACTAACAGCCATACTCGAAACTGCCCGAGCCGCAAAACCACATAACGTCCCGATCATTGCCGACGGAGGCATCAAATACTCGGGTGATGTCGTGAAGGCTCTTGCCGCTGGTGCCAGTACTGTTATGTTCGGACGGCTATTTGCCGCCACAGAGGAATCTCCTGGCAGGCTACACGATCTAGCGGCCGCCCAGGTACCAGCTAGATTTCATAGTATTTTAGATGGTTCAAAAAGTTACAAGTTCAAGGAATACCGCGGTATGGGCTCGATCGCAGCTATGAAGCGCGGTGCTGAGGTCAGCAGCGAAGACGAATTCCACGGCAAGAGCTTTACTG
>JBARQK010000008.1:0-6903 GCA_049643705.1 Saccharimonadaceae bacterium (SeqCode)
GGTTAAGAAAACGGTTCTCTTAAATAATACGAAGCACTCCGGGAAGATCTGGATGATATCAAAGGCGTCTTAGTTTCATAGACATGAAACCATATTTCAAGCGTCTCTGCAATTTTTACATAAAATAACACTTCTCAGGGTTGAACCCTTAAAGATTGACATTTTATTGCTTTTATGCTAATATAGTAGCCACAGCGAGCAACCTGCGCGCTCGAACCGAGGAAGAGGTGTGTCCCCGTGGGAACATCTAGCGATAACAGGTGGTATAGCGCCACCGTCACCATCCGCATCCGACACGGCATGAACCAGCACTCTCAGCTTGACTGGCGGGATGTCGACATCATGCTCGGCAAGCACCACGACTTGCTCTGGCGCGACAACCAGGTCGGCCGAGGGCGTGGCGACGTGCGATGGGAAGTAACTTGTGGCGAGTATGTCACGGACATCACGCTCATCTACAGCCAGGGGTTCCCGATGGTTCGACAGAGCCAAATGCACGCATTCGAGAAGAGCGTGGACAATCTGGCTCAGGCCATCGCCGACGACAATACGCACTGGCTCTTAGCTAGCGCAGAGGTCGCCATCGAGTACAAGTCCAAGCTGACTCCGGTCCGCCAACTTCCGCCAGGTTTCTGAACCCCGCCGACCTTCACGATCCGAGGCACCCCGCCTCCCGTGATGGGTTGGCGGGGTGTTTTCGTTTTTATCATATAGGTTAGAGTATTCTTTGGGTCTTATCAAGAAACGCCGATTTACTCGACGTTTTATATAGTTCATATTCATTAATGATCTTGGTGTGGGTTAGGAGACTCTAGACTCTTGGGTTAATAGAACGGTTGGGTTAAGAGAACGGTTCTCTTAAATTAATGATTTATTACATAATAAGTAAAAACCCAACGAAGCGTTGGGCTTTTACTATGGTGCAGCATAGTTGACGCATTTCAAACATCTGCTATTACCGCTCAAGAGGATTATAAGCTAAAACACCTAGCCGAACAATTCCAACTATCAGCTACTTTAATATAGACAACTCCTGACTTTCAAACTACTAGGCAGCAATGCCTATTTTTTTATGCCGAAGTACAGGGGGGGTAGTCGCCTCTTATCTCTGTTATAGGTACTCCGCCTATGTAATACCGAAAATGTGGGGGTACTTTCTGACAAGCGTTTTTTGACTTAGTTATTATTACGCAAATTGCCTATATCTGTTCACCAATTTGCTTTCTTAGATAGCTGTCTCCGTCATCGCCTATTGCTCTCAGAATATCGTTAAGGTCTACAAGAAAGATGTTCTTATCTTGTGCAAAGCTAGTCACACCTTTTGTGAAGCCAGTCGTCGTAACAATACAGCCTTCGTCAAAACCTAGATAATGCATTGTTCCCCATAAATCACGGATAACGTGTGGTCCAACAGAGCTTTTGTATCTTTTGCATTGTACGGCGATTTTTCTATTAGCTTTCTGCAAAACAATATCTATACCCCCGTCTCCACCTCTTTTACTGACCTCGGCTGTAAAGCCAATATTGCGGAAAAGATTTGCGACAGCATTTTCAAAATGATGCCCATCCATACCATTCCAGAAGTTCTTTTGTTTCCTGCGTTGCCAGTATTCGTAGTACCTAACTTGTGTCCTGTATTTTTCATACTGGGTATGTTCATAAGTTTGCTTAGGCTTAACATCAAAAGCCCACGCCCATAGATAAATGCCGCCGAAGAAACCGCCAAGCGATAAAACTGCTCCGCCCCAGGCGATTGCGTTGTTCGTTAGTCTACCATCACTACTGTAATTTTCAGGATGATTGGTCTGATTTGCTTGGCTCATAGTGAACCAAACTAGACCTATGAATACCAGAGTAATGATAGTTGCCATTGTTTTGCGGAAGGACTTTTCTTTCTGTATGTATTCTTCGTCGGCTTGCTTTAATCGCTCCTCAACACCGTCTTTTAATCCATAATCGTCAAGGGTCGGCTTGTTAGTAACACGAGGTACAGATATACCAAATATATCGTACATATCTTCGGGTGCTTTTCTAATCTGCCTAAACTGTGAGTTTAGCTTTCGTCTAGCAGCAGCTCGTTCTCGGTCTCTGTCTGTGTAATACGCCATATTTAAAGTTTCTTATTTTAATGCTTTCCTCAAACCAGCTCGTCCTAGCTTTAGCCAGTAGTCAGTTTCATCAGTATCATTGCCGTTGATGTGCTTTTCTTGATGAGCACCCATAAACTCCATCGCAATACCTGCAAGTGCATAGTCAGGCAAATGCTGGCGTTCCTCAGCTGTTAAAGCATTGAACCGACTGTATTCGCCAGCAACAAGGTTGCACCTGTCTTCAAGCGAGCTACTATCGCTACCGTCGTGTAACAGGTTGGCGGCTATGACCGCTAGTTCCTGAATGCGTGGATACCAATTAGCTACCGAAAAGTCTAAGATATATACTTTGCCATCGTTCCCTTTGAGTACGTTTGTTTTTGTAAAGTCGCCGTGTACAAAAGCGTGCGGCAGGTCATCAACAGGAATTGCCTCATAGCGAGCCATTGCTTGTTCAACTAGCTTCAAATCATCAGGCTCGACAAACTGTCTGACTTTATCAAACATTGCTCTGATGTTGGGAATTGCCCAGCTATCAAAGAGATAGGTTGGCTTATAGTCAATACCGTTTACCCTAGAAGCCTGTTCTAGGACTGCTTTTCGCTCCTCGGCATCTGGTGCTTGGTCAAGCTCAAAGAATGTTTTACCTTCTATAAACCGCATCAATACAAGCGTAATTCCACTGTCCGTGTATACAACTTCGCCTGAGCTAGTCGTTAGCAGTTCGGGATGATGTACGCCAGCATCTACAACTTTCTGCATTGTTGTTGTATAGCGTTCTATTTCCTCGGCTGTTCTCGTTTTGGCAAACATCTTAGCGAGATACTTATCCTGGCTGGTTTCTACTACGACATTGCAATCTTCGTATCCAACCTCAATAACGCTTGAACTAGCAGGTATGCCTACGTCATAAGCCGCACAGAGCCTATCAATGACAGGCTCAAGGTCGCCTGTGTATACAAGTCTATCTGTTGGTTTTTGTTGCTCTGACATTAGTTATACTCTTTCCACTCACCCTCGCTTATAACCTGTATATCGTCGTCAACAATCTTTAAAGCTGAGGCATCATCAAGTGCATAAACCTTACCTGTCAATTTAGCAGCCTTTTGAGCAATAATTTCATTCCTCGCATTAGGTGCCCATCGAGAGTTTAGGTGTGGTCTAAAAATTATTGGGGCTAAGCATAATGTCTTGCCAGACGCTTCACCAGTAGAAACTGCTAAGTCGTAGTCTTCATCTTCAAATGCTTTTAAGTTGTTCTGGGCTTGTGAGCTAAGTACTAAACTTTCGCCCATAACCATACTGCCAGCACTTATACCTGCATAGACTTTTGTGTTTAGCAGCCCAGGCAATAGGTCAAACAAACCACTTTTTTGTAGCCAGTAGCTAAGATAAAAAGTATTGCCACCGCCAACAAATATTACGTCTTTATCTTCAAGTGCTTTAATGACGGCATCGGGCGTAAGAGCAGTCAGCTCGATAATATCTACGAAATAACCCTGTTGCCTAATGCGGTACAGGTCATTTATTAACCACTCCTTATCACCACGCTCAGAATTAGCAGCAGTAGGGATAAATGCAATTTTAGTGTCCTTAGCTGGCTTACCAACTAAGTCTTCTAGTGCCTTACAGATGCTTGGATTTGTTAGACCGCCAGACGTAAGTAATAGTTTCATTACGCCTCATATTCCCATCCAGGTTGCCAAGCCTTCTGCTTACGCCAGTCGCTTGCGAACGCTTCTTCCCAAGTCATACCCTTCAATAAGACGTCTAGGGCAAGTTGCGGTGCTTTATGGGCAACAATTGCTATGTGCTTGCCGTCGTATTCACTTCTTATGAAGTTGAGGAAATCGTTAATTCTTGTCTTTACGTCCTCATAACTTTCGCCATTTGGCATAGGTGTAGTGATTGATTTTTCCTGCATAGGCTCAACAATGTCTGAGCTTTTTCCATTCAAATCGCCGTAACTGCATTCACGCAGCCGTTTATCGACAAACCTAGGGTACTTATCGCCCCAAGTTAAATTAGCTGAGTTTATTGCTCGGCTAAGGTCGGATGTGAAGACGGCATCAAATGTCTTATCTGCCGTTAGTGCAGCAAGGTCTTTTGATTGCTGAACGCCCAAATCGGACAACTCAACATCGTTCCAGCCTGATGACTTGTTTCCTTCGTTATCAGTGGTTGTTCCGTGTACAAAGTATGTAATCCTTACTGACATTATTCTTGCTCCTTTGCGGCTTGTAGAAATGCAATATCACGCTTCTGTATAAATTTACCCTCTAGGTTGTCGGGCTTGTCCTGTGACAATAAAGCAATTGCATCATCTATGCTCTTTGCTTTAACTTCAAACATACCTTCGGCAAGTTCACCTTCTTCTAACGCAGATGCAACTTGCTCCCCAACCTGCTTTGCAAGATAGCAGTATGATGTTTGCTGTAAGCCACCGTCATCGTAATTACGATATTCAAGAACCGTGCCAAGTTCAGTCTGTATCTCGGCTTTACAGCCAACTTCTTCCATCAGCTCACGTTCTAGTGCCTGTTTTATGTCTTCACCTTCGTCTATACCACCGCCAGGCAACTTGTGATAGCCGTGTTTACTGACGTTAAGCAGATATACTTGACCATTGTCATCAAGCAGAACGGCTCTGGCAGCACCTCTTTTTCTAAAAGCAGAAGTATCAACAGATGGGCTATCAGGTAAAATATCTTGTTCTTTTATAGTAAGCAGATTTTTCATTACAGGTTTTCGTCCAAGAATTGTTTTAGTGAGGTCATATCTTCTTTTGTATGGTCATAGAAGTATGTCGTAATGCCAACAGATTGAGCAGTTTTTGCGGCATCTGCGTTGTGTTCAAAATAAACTACTTCTTCGGCAGTAAGCCCATATTTTTTAAGAAGTATCTTGAAGTACTCTGGGTCTGTCTTTTCGGGGTCGTGTTTAAGGGTAAAAACTTCGTATGGCACTTGGTCCAGCTTGAAGTGTTTGAATTGTTCGTCGTTTGCACCAGTCAGAACCAGCTTATTGTTTGGATAGGTTTCTAACAGCTTGTGCATAGGCTCAAGAATGCTGCCATCTTCAAGCACTAAACCATTTATTGCATCCACTAAAATTGTTTTCATTTTGTAGCCTTCCTGTTAACAATCACCTCGCTTACTTCCATATTCTTTGGCAGGTCGAGTATCTGCTTGATAAATAGAGCAACATCTTCTGGTCGCATCCATTCGCCCTCGCTTGTGGTGTTATCATCGCCTGTGGCTTTTTCAAATAACTTTGATTTGAAGCCGCCAGGGCAGAAGCTAATAACACGGTTTGGTAAATCCTTAAACTCAGCTTGCAGGTTAGCGGCAAATCCTCGTACAGCCCACTTGGAAGCACCATAAACCGCTTGGTCTACGTATCCTTTAGTTCCAACAGTAGATGAGACGCAAACAATATCTGTTTTATCCTTTTTTATTCGGTCCACTAGCTTTGAAGTAAGAAGTATTTGTGACTTTACATTTGTAGACATTAGGCGTTTTACTTCGTCTTCAGTAATTTCACCTAGCGGCTGTACTGAAAGCACACCAGCACAATAAACTATTGCTTCAATCGGCTCGTCAATTTTAGCCACTTCTTTAGCTGCTTCATCTATTTGTGCGTCTTCACGCAGCGATAGAGTTATGTTTACGTCAGCATATTTGCTTTCGTTTCGTGAAATGTTAACAACTTTTTTGCCAGCTTCTTGGTATAGTTGTGCTAGTTGTAAGCCTAGACCGTCACTTGCACCTGTAATAACAATCATATTTGCTCCTTTAGTTTTTCGTATGACTTTTGTAATTTCGTAATAATTTCCTTGTAGCCGTGCTTTTCAACATAATCCCAAGCAGCAATATAATCAGTTGCGTCATACTGTTTATTATTTGCAATATCTCGGTCAAGCCGCTTGGGGTCTTTTAGTACATCGAGGTAAATAGCCTTATGCACTGCGTGAACAGGTATATGAACTACCGTGCCGAATGTGTGGTGCTTACCAAAGAGCTTTTGCCACTCTGCTAGTAACTGGGTTTCGTGCGGCATAGCCGTATTGTCCGTTAGCAAGCGGTGTAGCAGCTCGTGCGTAAGCGTATCGACAAACACATCTGGTTTTTGCATTACACCAATTACCATCGGGTCACTAAATGCGTTAAACCAAGGAGCGATGTTTACATCAATGATGTTTTGCCTAAACGAAAGCCCCAGCTTTTCGGTCATAGCCATCAATATCTTTTGCTCTACTGGTTTCCACGCCCCTTGATAGTCGGCAACTCGCTTTTCCATCCACTTATCGTCTGCTAGTTTCTTATCCTTGCCCCATAGCTCGTGCAGGTGTTTTGAGGCATTTTCACGCAACAACCAAGCATCTTTAATGCGTATTACAGGCAGCTCATCCAGCAAGGATATGATTTGATAGCCGTTCTTGGCTATTTCTTCATCAGTCCAAAAGTCTAACCCCTTAGTTTTGCCAACATAGCCGACCTTGCGTCGTAGCTTGCGACCAGTAGGTTTTTTAGTCTTGGCATCAATCTCAACCAACACCAAAGTGTCGCCTTGGCTACACTCCCAATCAGCAAGTCGAAGTTCGTATGTCTTTTCGCCAGCCGCAATCCTGTCAAAGTATTCAGGTAGTATTTTCTTTTTAATCGTCTTATTTGTGTTTTTTGTCATTACTTTTCTCCAATAGTTTCATCACGTCTTCATGGCGATAACGCCTATCACGTCTTGTTCCAAATCGCACCGCAACTAGGTAACCTTTTTCGTCCCACGCTCGCAGCGTATTTGGATGGCAGTTCAG
>JBARQK010000009.1:0-1798 GCA_049643705.1 Saccharimonadaceae bacterium (SeqCode)
CATCTTGTTGGCGCGCAGTATAAAGTCCAGATATTGTTGACCGGTCAATTTATCAAACATCTCCATGTCGCCTGCCGCGTAGCCGATATCATGATGAAACTTGTGAGCCACGGTGACATTCATAGGACGGCCGAAAATCTCTATATCACCACTAGTCGCACGGATAAACCCGAGTAGCATTGCTATCGTGGTTGTCTTACCTGCGCCATTTACGCCGACAATACCAACGACTTCACCCTTCTCTATCTCTAATGAAATATTATCAACTGCCTTGGTAGAGCCAAATTTCTTGACTACTGAAGAGAGTTTAATAACCGGTGATTTACTCATGCTTTTATTATACGCCCAGGATTAATAAAAAGAACTCCGCTATTTGCGGAGTCCTAGTTTGGCGACGATCGCCTGGTAACTTTCAAAGTCAGTCCGCTCTAGGTATTTGAGCAGCCTTTTGCGCTTGCCGACCATCTGGATGAGACCGCGGCGAGCCATAAAGTCATGCTTGTTGACCTGCAAGTGAGCTGTCACCTCTTTGATGCGAGCCGTTAACACAGCGACCTGCACCTGAGGAGAGCCAACGTCAGACTTGTGAGCCGCGCCGACTTTGATAGCTTTTAACTTGTTCTCTTGTGTTATCATACCAAGTTACTTTAGCATATCGTGACCCCTACGGCAAGACTGTTGTATCTGTAGTGCTCGTGCTTGCATGGCGACTGTAGATATGAAATCATATCAACATCCAAAACATCGGTTCTCGCCGATGGCGAGGCGCACAGGACAGGAGCCGACATGTCGGACGACGTGACACAGCAAATAGAAGAAATCGACCAAGAGCTCAACGAACTCGGTCGACGAGCCGTTGCCCTCAAGGGTCTTAGGAGAGAAATCCAATTCAGGCGCGAACTCGACAAGTTGGCGCAGCAGTTCGCCGAACATATCGCCAGAGTCTTGTGTCACTGGTTATTGAATCGCATCGAAGCGAAGCTGGAGGCCGCCCAGGACGGTGTGCTAGACAGAATCGACAATCTCAGAGAAAGTTTGGTCCCTGAAAATTTGCTTGCTTCATGGAGGCATTTCCAGGTAACAAGCTTCTCTGACACTGAGCGCTTCTCGAACTTTAACCGCAATGTCAGTGATGAGATTGCTCAAAAGGTTCTAAATGCAGCCGTGGAGCTCTACCACCAAGACTACCAATGGCCAACCCTCGAGGTAGTCGTTACCGACAAGGGCAAGCCCATCATTCGAATCGCTTGAAGAAAAGAGCAAACAATGGACATATACTCAATGGAGTTTCATTTCTACTGTCCAGCCAATCAGTTTTACCTGAATGTCGATCTGCTCCGTGAAGCCGCTAGAAAGCACGGCATCTACTGCAAAGTCCTCTTGACTCGCGATTTCCGCAATCTGCAAAGATTCGGGACTAGATCTACAGAGGGTCTTCTGCGTTTCTCTGGAACTGATAGAAAAACCCTCAAACGGTTCGTCAAGAGCATCTCGTTCGAATAGACAGCCCGCACCGAAGTTCTGAGCTCCGCTCCTTCGGGAGCGGGCTCATTACTTTTTTAGTCATTTATGCCGAAATCAGACAGGTTCTTTGCATCGTCGACTGACCAGTCGGCTATTTTTGTGCGTCGTAGTTCGTGGCAGTAGGCACCAACTCCTAAAACTTTGCCGATATCCTCGGCCAATGTACGGATATAAGTTCCGCTACTAACGTGCGTGCGAATATTTAGCTCAGGGTAGTCATACGACAGCAATTCTAAACTATAGATTGTGACCTTACGACTCGGCATCTCTACCT
>JBARQK010000010.1:0-5275 GCA_049643705.1 Saccharimonadaceae bacterium (SeqCode)
ATCCAGGCAGAACGACATGAAAAAGAGGAAGACAAGGATAAAAAGTATGTCGTGCGGGAGAGTAGCGCGAGTTTCTACAGGCGCATTCAGTTACCTGATAGGGCTGATGCCGAAAAGATTGGTGCACATCTGGAGGAAGGCGTACTGAAGGTTACTGTGCCGCTGACGCCACTACCAGAACCAAAAAAGATTGCGATTTCAGCTAGATCAAAGAAGTAGTAGTTTTGCCCTCACTGACTATCCTCTACTCGACTATGGAGTAGGGGATAGTTCTTGTATGATGGAAATATGGCGAAAACAGTCATTGTTAACGATTCTCTGCAGGATGGCTATAGTTATCAGCTAAGCAAGCCGATCGGCCGGAATTTTGCCGATGATTTTCGGCCAGATTTGAGCCCTCAACAAATGCTAGAACTAGGCGTATTCGGTGGGCATTATTTTGAAGGTGAGCAAGATGAATTTCCACGCGATTGGTTCGTAGGCGCACGTCTAAGTGATGAACACAATCCGCACATGAACTATTTCGACATCGATGCTAGTCAGTCGCGCGAAGAGTGGCAGCAAAAGGGTTGGATATATGACGACGATCCGAGGGGGTGGTTCCAGTGGTACTGTCGGTATTATCTAGGTCGTCGTATTCCTGCGGAAGACGCCCGCCAGATAAAGCGTTGGCGACAGATGACTCGCCATATCGGACAGATTCGCGCTCATTGCCAGCCTGGCGACCAGTTGTGTCGTCGAAGGCAGCGCCAGGCGTTGCTGCATTGGGCCTATGATAGTTGTAATATATAGCTCCAGGATTGATTGAAGCCGCATAGCCCTTATGCTATAGTATTCATAAAGGAATATGAATTTTACGGAGGAATTATAGATGGACAGTGAATCTTTTCGTGGCGTTAGGCCAGCATCTCCTGCTAGAGCAGAGGAAGATCGAGTAGCGACTAATCATAGGTCGGGCGGTGATCGTCCAACTTCGAGTCATCATAGGTCACGTAAGCCTCGGGACAAGAAAAAGACGATAGTATTGGCCGTGGCGGCCGCGCTACTAGTCGTAGGTGTAATCTTTGGAGGCTGGACATTGTATCGTTCGATGACATCAGGCGGTATCGATAGCGGTAAGTATCAGGCGGTATTCTTTACCAATGGTCAGGTCTACTTTGGCAAGCTACAGAAAAATGGTGACTATATGAGGCTAACTAGTGTCTACTATCTACAGGCAAAGGCAACTGGGGCTGATTCTAAAAACCCTCAAGAAACAGCAGATAGCACTGGCAGTGATGTCCAACTAATAAAGCTTGGTGGTGAGATCCACGGTCCAGAGGACGAGATGATTATCAGCAAGGACCAGGTTCTATTCTTTGAAAACCTCAAGACCGACGGCACAGTCACAAAGACAATTGCTCAAGATCAAGCAAAGAAATAACCCTAGGTAATTATAGGTGGCGCTAAAACTCCGCAGTCGAACTAGCAGCAGAGGTCCTGCTGGTTCGTTGCGGCGTTTTCTAGTAACTAGTGCCGTGTTGCTGGTCATAGCGATCGGAGGCGGCTTTGCTTATAACTGGTATATGGGACAATACGGCCCAAAGCCCTCGATAGTTGAACCTCCTGCGCCGAAATCAAACGCGCCAGTAAAACCTACGGCAATACCTGATGACGTTAGAGTAGGAGTTGCCGTGCAGGTTTTGACATCGCCTATCAAACAAGGCTCGAATGCGTCGATCCAAATAAAGACCAACCCCCACTCGGCCTGCTCTATAAGGGTTGAGTATGGGTTGAAAAAAGAAGCGAGCACCGACAGTGGTCTGGTGCCAAAGAGTGCTGACGAATACGGATCTGTTAGATGGTCGTGGAAAGTCGAAGACAGCCGGCCGGTCGGTACTTGGCCGGTTACTGTTACTTGTGCCAATAAAAAATATTCTGGTGTTGGTGGCGGTAATATAGTCGTGGAAAAGAAGGGTAGTTAGAGCTATCTCGTAACAACCATCTGGTCGCCTAGTTTTCGCCACTCAGTTTCCGATAACTCTGACTCTGGACTAAAGAATATTATCAGCCCACGCTCGAGCATAACGCCGAGCTGTTTATTATTTTGTTTAGTAGCTCGTCCGAGATAGATCGCTCCATTCTCAGTCTGGACCGTACCGTACCGCTTGATTATATTGTCCAGGAATCTGTCTTTGTATTCAGGTATATCGGTGAATGCTGGAGGCTGGGCATACTGAGAAACACTAACCTGACTGCCGGGTGTCTTTATGATGTACGAAAGTATCTGAACGTTGTCTTCGGCCGTGCTAAATTTGTAGTCGCTGACCGAGTATTCTTTATCGCTACCATCCGGAGCAATAGGAGTAAAGGTAAGGCCTGATTTTATATCTGCTGGGATATTCGACACGGGTCGCGTCATGAACCAATACCCGACAGCGCTAGTCGCGATGACTATTGCTACGAAGCTCCATGCTACTATGGGCTTGGCTAAAAACTTTAACACTTTTCTCACGAGACTCATTATAGAGTATTATCTATCGGACGATCAGGTTGATGTACAGCGACCCGGCGCAGTTGTTTGCGGCAGTACAGGTGGTTGACCAAGCAGTTCGTGTGTTGCCGACCGAGTAGTAGAAGGAGTTGTTCGGGATGGCAGCGATGGTGTTTGAGAAGCCGTTCGTGGTGCTGGTTTTGACGAACTGTCCGGCTGTACCAGCGATTGCCTTCACCCAGGCGGGGCCGACCGTGGTGACGATGGCGTTCGGTGCACCACCAGATGTCGCACCGTTGCTGGCGACAACGGCACCGTAGAGTTTTTGGCTGGCTGAAACTGCTGGTTGCATCGCTCCGGTTGTTCCTGCGTCGGCAAGCATACCGAGTTCGAGCGCAGTGGAGGCGTTAACGGCTTCTTTCATGGCGCTCGTGAAGGTGCGCATGTCGTAGATATCATCTATCAGTCCAGCGGTTGTTGCTGAACCGACGACGGTAGCTGAGCACAATATTGGGGTTGTAGCATTGAAAATAGGGAGACCGTTTAGGGCCGTTGCAAGCCCACTCGTTGACGTGAATGCGGGTTGGCTGTTGGCTCCTGAGAGGCAAATATGGCCGAATCGGTTCTCTGTAGTGAGGCTGGTGTTGTTGGTCGGAGGAGCGGTTGTGTATGTTTGGTATATGGGGCAGCATCCGGTGCAAACCGAGCAGAAAAAAATCGATACGACGCCCAATGCGCCAGTTCGCAATACATACCAACCACCTGCGGACGCGGTAGTCGCTATCGTACAGCAGACGTTTAGTACTACGGTAGTGCAAGGCTCGAACGCATCACTCAGCATAAGAACTAATCCAAAAGCGGCTTGTCAAATAAGTGTGAAAGTGCATAATACTGCCTTGCCCGACACGGGGCTTGTGCCGAAGATTGCCGATGAGTTCGGTATAGTTGATTGGTCGTGGACTATGCCGAAAAATGTTTTGCCTGGAAGCTAGCCAGTTGAAGTTACCTGTGCAAATGAGAAAAATCCGCCTATTACAAGGCTATGCTAGAAGTCACACTTAATGTTAGTTGAGTGAACTTATATAGGCTGACCACTGTTCGTCATGAATCGTCGCAGTCGATTTTATGAGTATGAGCAGGGATTTTTTTGACAAAATGAGCGACTGTGGTCCTTTGGCTGAGGTGCCGATGTAGACTTTCGTGTCATTGACGGTTATGAATCGGTTGGCGCTATAGCTTTTTGCAAGTTCTTCGAGTTGGCTGTCGGTATCATCTTTGAAGCTATCCGGCAGAGGCTGTTCACTGACCGTTATGGGAATACTACCAACGGTGTCGGCAAAAGCAAAGACGGCATTGTGGTTGGGCGGGCTAACGCGTGACCATTCGACTGATTTTTGGTTTGGAGTGATTGTTGCATACTCAGGGGTTCCTTTGGGGAGAGTACCAGAAGGCGTAGTTGAGCTTGCGCTTGAGTTTACACTCGCATTTGGCGGTACTGTTTTCGACGATTCAGTAGGGAAAACGCTCGGCCATAGCCAGAGAACGAGGGCGATGCAAACTGTCAGCACGACCAGAAGACGAAAGCGGAGTGCGCGCTGTTTTTTCCAAAGGGTGTAGAGTTTTGTTGCGTTCGTGTCCATAGGCATTAGTTGGTATACAGCGGCGTGTCGTCAGGCTGCTGAACACCTCCCGTAAAGGTACGTCCATGCATAAGGCGTTTGCTCGGGTCGGCGGTGAATTGAAGGGTTAAGTCGGTAATGGTAGGGCCACGAGATACGTCATCAGGATATCCAAATGCTTGAGAGCTATCGACAGTAATATTGAAATAGTAGTAGCGCGCTCCGCAGTTCGTGTTGTTGCCGCTTACGTCCTTTGGTGTGTAGACTCCAGGTAGCCCAAGGGTAACGTCGCCAAAACTGGTTTCTTGGCCCCATGTCGTCATGGCAATACATGTCGCTTGCGAACGATACTTGAGTTGCCAACGGGCACCGATTGAATTATCGACACCGTTTAATAGCCAACTATTCGGGAAAACATCACTGTCAGTATCCATCATGATCGAATATTTTGCGACTTGCGGTTGTGAGAGCAGAGGGGTTTGTTGTGTGACAGGGCTCGCATAGGCGAGCGTTGATCCACAGCCACCACCCATGACGTAGACTTTGCCGTCGCTATAGGCGGCTGCGGCACCGTAACGAGCTCCAGTGAACCTCTGGTTTGTTTCATACCATTCGCCGACGCCCGTCGGGCTGTTGCCGGCTGAAATGGTTGTGTTTGCACTTACTGGTGCGGCAAGAGTTATTGGTGTGCAGGTGGTGCTTGCACTGCGACCGCCGATAAGGTAAACGTAACCGTTAGCTGCAACGCTTTCAGCTTGCGTTAGTGGTTTTGGCAAGCTAGTTGAAAATGTCCAAGCTCCAGCATCGCCAGTACTGGCGTTGAGTTGCGAGTATTGAGTGTCGCTTAGGTAGTTGGCCCCATCATAGCCACCGAATAGGTACAGATTATTGGCGTAGGCGACAGCTGCTCCGCCACTACGAGCTACATCGAAAGAGCTGCTTGAAGCGGACCATGCACTTGTGATATTCCCGCCTGAGCTAAGCTGGGGGCTGGCATAGACAGTACTACAGACGTTACTTCCAGTACAACCGGTACCAGTGCCTTCACCGCCAATAACATACAGCCGATCATTCCATACGGCGGCGCCGAAGTTTGTTCGAGCAGCGGGAAGCCCGTTTGAGGCAGTACCCCAGGATGAAACATTGCCATTACTAGGCGTCGCGTAGTAGACCTCCGTCCGAC
>JBARQK010000011.1:0-3432 GCA_049643705.1 Saccharimonadaceae bacterium (SeqCode)
TTTCTGGCCTGTCGGATAGCATCTACATCAACAACCCTACGAACCTGGCGTAGCGGTTTCGCACCTAACGCATCGAGCACCACAGGATGATGATCGGACTGCGACATAAACCATGGCGTGTATTCTACAGCTAGCTCACTAATGAGCTGCGCCAGTAGCAGCGAGTCTTTGCCACCGCTCTGCATTATTACTACGCCTTCAGGGTCATATCCTAGAGGTTCGATCTGCTCGATATCTGGCTCAAATCTAGCGAGCACATTGGGGTCTAAGCTGTTCTCAAAGACAAACTGGCTCAACCCATCGCGGTATATCGCATTTAAAATTTTTGCGTCCAGGGGCGTTAAGCATTGATCAACAAATTTCACTTTTCTAGTTGGAAAACATTTGTAATATGATGTACCGATAACAAAGAAGCACAGCCTCAAAACGCGATCAAATACAAGCTGGTTATAGTTTGATGACGGTACAAATGTTGCTTTCTCGATGAATTGACGTTGACCATCAAAACTATAGCGAAAAACCGCTTCACCACTGAGCGGCTCGTAGTCATAACCCTCAAAAACAAAAGTCCGATTGCTCAAAGACGCTCCACGATCGCTATAAACTGATCGCCTCGATCAGCAAAGTTCTTGAACATGTCAAAACTCGCACATCCAGGGCTCATAATCACGACATCGCCCGGCACAGCGCATGACTGAGCTCGTCGAACTATCGGCTCCAGGGTATCGTCGTCGACAATATCATACAGGCCCTCTAGGCCGTTATTTTTAAATATATCCGCCAAAGCATGACGTGTCTGCCCCATCAATATAATTTTCTTGATATTATTTTGCCCAGCTGCCGCCTCGCCTATCGAATCCAGAGATACTTTCTTATCGTAACCCCCCATTATGATTATTTCTGGTGCTATAAAGGAACGCATCGCGGCGATCACAGCACCTGGGGCTGATGAATAGTTATCGTCATAGAATTTTACGCCATTAACTTCACGGATAAACTTCAATCGATGTGGCAGACCATCAAAATCACGCAGACCACGTTCAATGGCAGCAAAATCATCGGTAAATTCGAGTGAAGCCGTTATGGCAGCGCAGGCATTTTCAATGTTGTGCTGGCCCGGTAACTGCAGAGTCTCTACCGAACAAACTATCTGCTCATTGTAAATAAACTTACCGCCTTCTACATATACCCCGCTACCTGGCAGGTTATAGCGAACTTTCCGCGCACGGCCGTTGTTAGCGATCTTTTCCGAGTAACTATTCGTTGGATGATAGATAGCTAGATCAGACTCCGTTTGATGTGCGGTTATCTGACTCTTTGCAGAGACGTACTCATCAAAATGTTCATGAATGTCCAAATGATCAGGCTCGATCATCAACACCACAGCCACGTGCGGACTTTTTTCTAGATCCCACAACTGAAAACTACTCATCTCGTAGACAGCTACGTCGTCAGCCGATATGCTAGGTAAAACCTCCAGCGCCGGTACGCCGATGTTACCAACTAAATGCACTGTCTTGCCCGCCGCGCGTAGAATAGACGCTATCAGACTAGATGTCGTACCTTTGCCTTTTGTACCAGTGACGCCGATGATCGGTGCTGGACACTGTGCAAAAAACTCGTTAGTCGCCGACCAGATCTTTTTTGCACCATGCAATTTGCCTGGAGGCATACTAGCCGTACGTACGACCATGTCATAAATGTTCAAATTCGAC
The DNA here is from genome assembly GCA_049643705.1 of Saccharimonadaceae bacterium (SeqCode). GTDB lineage: Bacteria > Patescibacteriota > Saccharimonadia > Saccharimonadales > Saccharimonadaceae > JBARQK01. Next base: position 1,716 of record JBARQK010000011.1, read on the forward strand.
AGAGCATCTGGTCCGAGTATTACATTAGCTTCACTAGGTGGAGCCAACCCTAGCGTTGGCTTTTCGTCCAGTATCGTTACGTCATCACCGAGTCTAGACCAGTACCGATAGCTTTGCTCGCCCTCTAGTCCATAACCGGCGATGGCTATTTTCATTATCTTTTAAATAGCGTCTCTAGTTTGTCGCCTAGAGCCACTAACTCCTCTTTGTCGCCACTACTTACACCAGCAAATGCCCAAGTATCAGTATCGATAAATTCTTTAGCAGTCGTCAGCATCCGATCGAGCGTCGTATTTTTTATCGCATCAGGTACGCGTTCGTAATCTTTGACCACACCATCACTAAAGTACCGCGCCGAATAAAAATTGCTGATCTGAGCCACGGTCTGAGCACCCATCTGATGCCGACCGAGAGCGTATGATTTGGCGGCTTCGAGCTCTTCGGGAGTAATCTTTCCCTTCAAAACGGCGTTGACCTCACGAACTATGATGTCGAACAAACCGCCGGCGGTATCGAGATTAACCTGACCACCAAAATCCCAACTACTATCGTGAAAACCAACTGTAGTATCAGAAAAGACACCATATGCCAAGCCTTTTTTGCGAGCCGCACCATAAATACGAGAATGCATCGTACCTGTTAAAATCTGGTCTAAACAGCCCATAGCGTCGGCCTCATCATCAGTAAGTTCACGCGGCACAGTAATCGACCAACCAAACGTGAGGTTCGAGGCTTCTTTTCGGCGGATCAAAGTTGTGTTGCCTTTTTTAAACTCGTCTTTTGGCACAGAGAACCGTTCGCCGCGCGACAATTCCCAGTCGTCAAGCATCCGTTGGATCTGAGCTTTGCGACCGTCTAATTTACCAGCAATGACAAATCGTAGGTTATCGCTAGTGTGAGTCCTGGTGTGATGCTCCTTTACGTCACGTAGTGCAACTGACGAGATAGTCTGCAGGCGCTGCCAATAAGTATAGACATTCTCGCCGAGCAGCTGCTGAATCTTTGGCCAGAGAACCCGGTTGTGATTGTTCAGATAGCCAGTTAACTCACTGCGGACATTCCCCTTCTCGGCCTCAAGCTCACTCGCATTAAAAAGCGGCTGACAGATAGCGACACGTTGAAGTTCGAGAATTCTCTCCCATTCAAAATCGGCACAGTCGGCAACGTATGTCATCGAAAGATCACTAGTAAAGGCATTGTGATAAGCGCCATTTTTCGTAAATTCAGCTTCGTAAGCATGCTCATCACGATATTTGGCGTTAGCGCCAAAAGCCATATGTTCCATTAGGTGGGCTGTCTCGTAAATGTCTTTGTTCTTGACATAGCGATTGCCGGCTCGGAAATGGAACTGGAAACTCATCACGGTCGCACCAGGAATATCTATCAATAGGCCTCGTGCGCCGTTTTTTAGACGTACTTCGGTGGTGGTATGCCTCATCTATTTACGGCTCTTTTTCTTATTCTGTCGCTGACCCTTTTTTTTCTTGCGAGCTGCGTTTTTCTTTTGTGCAGCCACGCTAGCCGAAGCGCCTTTTTTTACTTTAAAATCATCGTCATGGTTCTCGGGTCCACCAGTTATCTCGTTAACACCGATCTCTACAGAATCCTTCGCTAGTCGAGTTAACTCTGTATCGTATTCGTCATCAGCGGCTTCCTTGGTGATATGATCGTGACGATGGATATGAAGCATTGTACGCAAAACTTCGTCACGTAGTGT
>JBARQK010000012.1:0-3620 GCA_049643705.1 Saccharimonadaceae bacterium (SeqCode)
CCGCTGGGTGTCTGTCGGTTGTTTAGTTGTCTCTTCTTGTTTTTTGTCGGCAGTCGGATCTGCTGTTTTGTTGCCATTGTCGCCAGCCTCCAAAGTCGACCTACCTCGGCCGTTATCGGCTATCAGACTCGTGTTCTTTTTTGATATATAGATGCCCCCAAACAATAATCCGGCCAGCACTACAGCTACAACCACAAAACCAACCAAAGATTTTCGATTATTATAACTTGCCATGACACCTCTCACATCTGTTATTGATAGGCTTATTATACATTATTTGCCGAGGTTTACAAGTGGCGTCACTCTAGTGGCATATGATAAACTGGCACTATGATAATCGCTATCGACACTGGCGGCACCAAGACTCTAGTTGCGTCGCTAGACGATAACGGAGTGGTCACCTATTCGACTAAATTTCCAACACCACCAAAAACTAAAGATTGGGTCCTAGCTATCAAAAAATTGCTAGAGGACAATTGGCGCGCAAAAGACATCGACGCCATCACTATCGGCGTACCCGGTATAGTCAAAGATGGCGTTGCTATCTGGTGCAACAACCTAGGATGGCAAGATTTTGACATAGCCGCGGCCTTTCGTGGCGTGGCCGAGGACACCCCAATACTAATCGAGAATGACGCCAACTTGGCCGGCCTAGCAGAAGCAAGGTCACTCGACAAAACCCCATTGTCGGCCTTTTACGTGACTATCAGTACTGGTATCGGCACGGGATGCATAACGAACGGATACATCGACCCCGGGCTAGCATTCAGTGAAGGCGGACGAAGTTTAGTTGAATACGACGGCAAGGTTCGCGAATGGGAGAGTTTCGCTTCCGGCAAGGCCATCGCATCTGTTTATGGCAAATTCGCACGCGACATAGAATCGCGCCACACCTGGAACGAGATCGCCGATCGTATCAGCCGAGGCTTTCTGGCGTTGATACCAGTTATCCAACCGGATGTCATAATTATCGGTGGCAGCATCGGCACTTATTTCGATAAATATGGCGATGCGCTAATAACCATTCTGAGAGAACACCTGCCTGCACACATACCGTGCCCGAAAATAGTCCAAGCCGTCCATCCAGAGCAAGCCGTCATCTACGGAGGTTACTACTATGCAAAAGATTTCCTCGATCGTAAGTAGTCTAGCCACGGCATTTCCAGAATTCATATTTCTACCTGGCAATGAGAATCGATGGTCGCCGAACAATAAAACTGTTCACTATGACCCATCCAGCGACCCAGCGTACCTGCTTCATGAGACTGCCCATGGAATTTTGGGCCATAGTGCCTATACGCGCGATATTGAGCTATTAGCTATAGAGCGTGACGCCTGGGATTACGCAAAGGACTCACTCGCAAATAGGTTCGCAGTAGAGATTGATGAAGACACCGTAGCGGATTCGATCGATACTTACCGAGACTGGTTGCATTCGCGAAGTTTATGTCCTCGCTGTGAGTCAACCGGAGTGCAGCAATCATCTCGAAATTATAGATGTTTGAGCTGCGGGGCCGACTGGCGTGTCAATGAAGCAAAAACCGTTGGTTTAAAGAGACGCCAAAACCAATAGCACCCCCTTACTGGAGGTGCTATTGGAAATTTTTGTCCGAGATTATTCGGCTTTTTTTGATTTGCCGCGACGAGAAATCTTGCCGCCCTTTGCGCCAGCAACACGTGCTAGCTCAGGGTTTGCTGCAAAACCGCCGGTGCGGCCGTTCTGACCGCCCTTGCGACCGATTTTTGCGTAAAATTCTGGATCACGCTGTAGGTTCTTTTGTTTAGCCTTTAGGCCACCGTCTCTTGTTCCTGACATTTGATATTTCTCCCTTGCCCATCCGGGCTATTAAAAAGGTCCCGGAGATATCAAATATCCGGAACCCTCCTTTTACCTCACATACGAGATGTGTATGAAAATATATTAGCATACTGCATACGTTTTGTCAACATTTACATGAGCGCTTTTTATTTTATATAGAGTGTTGCATATATACTGCTCGTGGTATATTATGAATATGGACTTAAAATCCACCACATATTAAAACAACCCGATCTGCGAGACGGGTTGTTATCTTTTTAGGTTAACAAAGGGCTGAGGCGACTGAGTGCCTGTCGCCAAAAATAACATAAGAAGCTAGTTCTATCGACGGACTAGAACAGAGACGGTTTCACCGACAAATTGAACTGAAATATTCATTTTTTCCTCACCATTTTTCTTTTTTACCCTCCAGGTCCCTTTGAAGTAGGACACTCACCAGAAAGGCTAGTGTCCATGAAGCGATACAGAAAAGTGAGAAAAATTAGTAGGTCAAAATCTACAATAGTAGCTATGGGTCAACAGTACGATCACCTCAGCTACGAAGATCGAGTCAAAATAGAGCATTGGCACAAGAACGGTAAGAGTATTCGCTTCATTGCTCACGAGTTGGGGCGCAGCCCCAACACCATCAGCTACGAATTGAAGCACTCAGCCGTCTCGGGTACGTATGTCGCCAAGAAAGCCAGTATTAAAGCCTACCAAAAGCGCTACTACGCTAAAACATCCAGCAACAAGGTTGCTCGCAACAAGGCGCTGCGCCAGTATGTTGATGAGGGCCTCGACAAGGGTTGGTCTCCCGGCGAAATCGCTGGGATTATGTCATCGAGCAAAGCACTCATCGCTGCTGGTGTCTGTCCTGTTTCAAAACGAACTATCTATCGTTATGTCACGCTTTATGCGCTGCAACACAAGCTATACTTTCGGGGCAAGCCGAAGCGACGCAAGGCGGTATACCGGCGTGGGCTCATTGGTGAGCGTAAATGGATTGAGGAGCGCATCCTGCGCAACGAAGTAGGCCACTACGAACTCGACTTCATTGTTAGCCCCAGCAAAAGCGGCAGCAAGGCCGTCCTACTCGTAGCAGTGGACACCCTCAGTAAACGAACTCTCATCGAACTGTTGCCGAATCGAACCAAACAGGAGCTCTCGCGAGCTCTGCGGAAGATGTTTGACGGCGTTGCCGTCAAAACCATCCTCACTGACAACGACATTGCCTTTACGTACTGGAAGTACTTTGAACAACTACTGGGTGCTCCGTTCTACTTCACTCATCCTTACCACAGCTGGGAGAAGGGACTCGTCGAAAACACCAACAAATGGATTCGTCACTTCATCCCAAAGAAAACAGACCTGAGCACAGTTACCAAAGAAACCATCGTTCAGGTACTGACGTACCTAAACGAACGCCCAAGACAAGTCTTGGGCTACAAAACAGCGAATGAAGTATACTTAGAGTACTTAACAATACAGGTTTAGTGTCCTACTTCGGGGTATCCTGTACGTTTGTTGGTTATGCTGTACTGTATCACAATCATCCTTTAAAGTCAAGCCGGCGTAATGGTTCAATAGCTTGGAATTATCTAAACAAGAAGCAAATAATGACTATGAGCGGGTAGTGCAAGAGTTTGATCTCAATCCCGCATTGCATGCAACCGGCACAGCAGAGACCTTTGTTATAATCATAGGCATATGATGCGGAGGATAATCGATAAATATTTGTTGCTGGCTCTGGCATTTATGGCCGGATTTGTCCTGATGGTTTTCGAGATGGTCGCTTCGAGGGTGCTAGCTCCGACGATCG
>JBARQK010000013.1:0-3302 GCA_049643705.1 Saccharimonadaceae bacterium (SeqCode)
AGACTTTGCCCAGCTGAGCGCGCAATCACTTGTTTATCCGGCACGAGCATCTGAGCGGCATGGCTAGGAGTCGCCGCACGTTGATCGGCCGCCAGGTCGCTCAGGGTCTCGTCAGTTTCATGACCAACACCGACCAGTACCGGCACACGACTCGCAGCGATCTCTCGGACTAGTTGCTCATCATTAAAACAACTCAGGTCATCGGCGCTACCACCTCCTCTGATCAACACTAGAAATTCAGGTAAAATCTCCATGTTGTTGAAATACTTTATCGCTCTTATCATCTGGTCTGGTGCGGATTCTCCCTGGACCTGGACGTGAGCAACGTCGACTTTCATACCACCCCAACGCTCATTGATAATCCTGATAAAGTCAGCATATCCGGCAGACTGAGTACTACTAACTACGCCGATATGCGCTGGCTGTACCGGCAACGGCCGTTTTCGCTCATTTGCAAATATACCTTCTGCCGCCAGTTTGGCTTTTAGTAACTCGTAGCTTTTTTTCAAACTACCTTCGCCACTCGGACGAATGGACTGAACGGTTAGACTAAACTTTCCCCAGTCTGTCAGTTTTGGTGTAGCCCTGATGATCACCTTCATTCCGTCTTCTATCGGCATACGGAGCTGCCAAATAGTCATAAAACAACCTAAACTACCGGATTCATCCTTGATGTCAAAGAAAACAAACTTGTTTTGATTGACCTTGAAACTGGCGACCTCGCCTTCGATCTCAACACTCGGATACGCATACTCGAGCGTTTGATTCAGCGCTGCGATCAGGCCGCTAACGCTGAGTGTTGGTATCGGGTTCAGATCTACCTTTTCCATGCTTTACAATCGCTTGTTGATAAAATATATAACCAAAGCCGATCGTACCGATCAGCACTATCACTCTAGTTAGCACGATACCGGCGATTGCCGCGCTATTAGCGACACCGGCAAAAGCCAAAAACGCCGCCATCACAATCTCAAACGCCCCGGTTCCACCAGGTGTTACAACGATCATCGATGTAAACACAGCAACTCCATAGGCAATCAATATCGGTGCTGGATTTATCACCTCACCGAGCGCCAGGAAAACGACATAGAACATCATGGCATCGACAGCCGTGAACAACAGACCCCAAGCTAGCGGTTTGAACAATACCTTCCGATCTTTCCTTAGCTCTATATAGTCGTTATGAATATCTTCCATGAACTCATCGGCTGCTTCTTGCTTGATGAGGTTCAAAACTTTACCGAAAGTCATCTGACGGATGAGAGGGTTAACGACTTTTACGAGCCATGCGGACGTTTTGCTCATCCTGGATTGACTGCTGAACAGATAGATTCCGCCTAAGATTGTCCCGAGCATGAGGCTGACTAGTGACGAACTCATCAATATCACCCAACGACTAACATTGCCATCGATTGTTACCAGTAGCACCGATATAGCAAGCAAAATAATAAAAGCCGAGAACTGCATCGCATACCGCACCAACTGCGCCATCGTCGCTTTGCCAGCCGAGATACCGAGCTTGCTCAGTCGCCAACTGGTATACGATATACCACTGACGCCACCGCTAGGCATGACGTGATTTACAAAGTTCATCTCTAGCGCTATCTTTGTCTGCTCCCACGGCGAAACCTCATCTATCGCACGTTTTGCTCGGAGATACGAAAAAGTCATCTCGCCAGCACAATAATACGTAAACAACTGCATCGGTAGTAGGAGAGCTAATATCCAGATATTGACTTGCCCCAGCAGCGTCCAGGCATGATACAGCTCACTGCGAGCGAAATACAATATTACCCCCACCAAAAGTAGCGTTATAACGCTGATCCAAGCACGAAATGACATACCGTTAGTATACTCTACGATGCCCGATGGCAACTAGTCCCTCTCGATTTTATCAACTGCGCCGTTTTTACATGTAACAGTTACCTCGGTCTTTGCGCTACCTTCGGATCTGCTATATAAACCGTCCTTACGCTCCTGGCAGAGTCTGTTGTATTCTGCGTAGTCTGCTCCACCGATTGCCATCAAAGCTATCGCTACAATTAATGCGACCCCGCCAGTGCTCGCGCCCGCTATGGCGCTCCACAACCTGCCACCATTCTTTCTTATCATGATAATACCGGCGACACCCAGTCCTATGGCGATCACGCCGAGGATTATACCTGCTATTGGTACCCACGATAGGCTCAGAGCTATCACTCCAATGACTAACGAAGCCAAACCGATGATTATATCGAGACCCATCCCCGAGGACGCTGGCGCTACTTGAGGATACGCTGCGTACTGTTGCGGTTGCGGCGCATAACCAGGTGCAGGTTGTTGTTGGGGCTGTGTGTAATATTGCTGCTGCTGTGGTTGAACAGGTATCGGTTGCGGCTGGGGCTGAGGCTGGTAAGCAACCGGCTGTTGTTGCGGAACTACGGCCGCTGGCTGAGGTTGATACTGTACAGGCTGAACAGGTGCTGGCATTGGTTGAGGTACCGGTTGTTGCGGTTGAACATTGTTGGGGTCTGGATACATTTAATTCTCCTTATGTATATCTCTGTTTATGATAACATAACACCTCTGCTCTATGATATCGACGGACAACCATTTATACTTACTCTTATGTATATCGCAATATTAGGTCGTCAGCCAGAAATTGCCATCGCCGAACTAGAGGCTGTTTTTGGTAGCGAAAACGTCGATTGGTTTGGTGATTATGCAGCACTAGTGACCAGCCAGGACTTTCCATTAGACCGTCTAGGTGGTACTATCAAGGCCGCCCGCGTTATCACCCAAGAATCCGGGATTAAATCATGGCGAGAAGTCAGTTTTGCGATCACAAAACATTATTCGTCGGCCTGGGCAAATCATGACGGCAAGATTACTCTCGGCCTCAGCGCCTACGGTTTCCGCGAATCACCGCGAGACATCCAACAAACTGGTATCATCCTAAAGCAAAAACTCAAACAGTCTGGAACCAGCCTGAGGCTCATCCCAAATCCTGACTCCGCCCTGTCGAGCGCTAGCTCACACCACAACAAACTCGGCTCATCCGCCAACAAAGTCGAGCTCATCGTCGCCAAAAACAATGACGAGGTCGTCGTAGCCGAGAGCATCGGCACGCAAAACATCACCGCCTACGCCCAGCGCGACCAGGGACGTCCAAAACGCGATACCTTTGTCGGCATGCTACCACCAAAACTCGCACAAATCATTGTTAATTTGGCGGTTGGAAGATGGCTAGTGGAAGATGGCGAGCAGACAGCTAATAGCCATATTCCATCTTCCAATAGCCAAATCTTGCTCGACCCCTTCTG
>JBARQK010000014.1:0-14534 GCA_049643705.1 Saccharimonadaceae bacterium (SeqCode)
ATCTAAAGGCGGCAATTCTCAACGAAGAAGTCGCTAAAAATCAAAGAGACACAGGCCTCGCCGATAGCGAGATCGAACAGTTGATTGCTCGTGAAGTCAAAAAGCGTAGAGAAAGCATCACTATCTACGAAGCGAACGCTAGGCAGGATCTAGCCGATAATGAAAAAGCCGAACTAGCAGTATTGGAAGAGTATCTACCAGAACAACTCAGTGAAGAAGAGTTGAAATCGATAGTTAAGGATAAGATAGCGGAACTTGGCATCAGCGGTCCGCAGGCAATGGGACAAGTTATCGGCGCAGTTAAAAAAGACGTCGGCAACACGGCAGATGGGTCATTGCTGGCAAAACTAGTCAAAGAAGCTTTGGCATAAGACAAATAAAAGGGGGCAAAATCTAATGATTATATTTTTTGGTCCGGCTGGCGCCGGCAAGAGCGTGCAGGGTCAGATACTGGCTGCGCGGCACGGTTGGCGTTGGCTAAGCGCCGGTCAGTTATTGCGCGACACTCATGATCCGGAGCTAATCCGGGAGATGCAAACTGGCAACCTGGTCTCCGAAGAGATCGTCAATCGCGTTATGAGTGAGGCTATTATCAAGTCCAAGGATATAGGAAGTGTCATCTTGGATGGTTATCCTAGAGAGACCGGGCAAGCTAAATGGCTGATTGACAGACAGTCTCACCATGGCAGGGATATAAAGCTGGCGATTGTGCTAGAAGTGCCCAGGGCTGAGATATTAGAACGTCTGCGGGTTCGTGGTCGTGTTGACGATACGCCTGAGGCTATTGATAAGCGGCTCAGTATATACAGGAGTGAGATTTATCCGATACTTGATTTTCTGAACGATTCAAACGTACCGATCATACATCTAGGTGGTGTCGGTACAGTTGGACAGGTACATGACAAGATCGAAACCGAACTAATCGATCGAGGTATTGTAAAGAAAGAAACATGATGCTGGTAACCGGAGAGAAGACACCTGAACAAATCGATGCGATGCGTAGTGGCGGCAAGATAATTGCACGTATATTTGCCGAGCTTCGCCAATATGTCAGGCCGGGGTTGACTGAGCTAGAAATAGATTCTTGGGTTGCGGAAAAAATCGAGAGCTATGGAGCCGAGCCAACCTACAAGACGAGTGAGGTTAACTTCCCAGGAGTTATCTGCATCAGTACGAATGACCAGGTAGTACATGGTATACCTACGGATTATACGTTAGAGCTAGGCGATGTGGTTAGCTTTGATTTGGTTATAACCTATGCCGGTATGAAGACGGACAGCGCTTTTACTATGGTAGTTGGTGAAGATGCGTCGGGCATAAAGAAGCATCTCCTGAGCCATACCGAACGCAGTCTGTACCAAGGAATTGATGCCATAAAAGGGCCGATCTATACTAGCGACCTTGGTGCTGCTATCGAAAGGGTTCTGCGTAATGGTAAGTTAGGCATTGTGAAGGATCTGGTTGGACACGGCGTTGGCCTCAAGATGCATATGCCGCCTGATGTACCAAATTTTCGTATACCGGGCAGGGGCGTTTTATTGCAGCCAGGCGACACAATAGCGATCGAGCCGATGGCGACGTTAGGCAAGGGTGATGTAATATTTTCTAACGATGGTTGGACGATAAACACTAAAGACGGCTCGTTGGCGGCGCACTTCGAACATACTATTTTGATAACGAGTAGCGGTGCCGAGATAATAACAGCCTTGTAGCATCTACCAAAAGCTTGTCGTAAGCGTTATAATATCTCATATGCAAGAAACTTCTCGATATGCAGTAGGTATCGATATTGGTACGACGACTGTCCGTTGTGTTGTTGCTCATATCGATGCAGGTGCCGGATCACCAACCATAGTTGGCGTTGGCCAGGTGCCAAATCACGGTATGCGCAAAGGTACCGTAGTTAATCTAACTGGGCCTGCTGAGGCTATAGATAAAGCACTAGGCGAGGCTGAGCGGATGAGTGGCTACGAGGTTAATGAGGCTACCATAAGCGTTAATGGTTCGCATATATTGAGCACAAAGACAGACGGTATGATAGCCGTAGGTACGGCCGACCACGAGATTAATCTGGATGATATTATCAGAGTCGAAGAAGTTGCTACTGTTGGTAAAGTACCAGCAAACCGTTCGATTATAGAGGTCGTGCCCCATAGCTTTAGACTGGACGGTCAAGACAACATCAAGGACCCTGTTGGTATGACGGGTACTCGTCTCGAGATTGTTGCCAATGTTGTCTCCGCCTTGACTCCGATGCTAACCAATCTCGAAAAGGCTAGCCAGAGCGCGACAGTTCAGCCGCGGGCAGTTGTGCCTGCTGGCATGGCTGCGGCCAAAGCAGTACTAACCGAACAGCAACTCGAGAATGGCGTTGCTGTTGTTGATCTAGGCGGTGCCACAACCAGTGTTGCTGTATACGAAGAAGGCGATCTGCAGTATTTTGGTGTTATCCCGATCGGTGGTATGAATATCACTAATGATCTAGCGATTTGCCTAAAGACTGACCCTGAAATAGCCGAGAAAGTAAAAATTGCTCATGCGTTTGCTGGTGTTCGTACGGATAAGGAAGGCATTAGCTTGAAACACGGCAAAGACATACTGAGTTTTGACTCAAGCGAGATCGACGACATTGTTGAGGCGCGCCTGGAAGAGATATTTGACGCTGTTAATAAAGAACTAAAGAAAGCCGGCCGTGCCGGACAACTGCCTAGCGGCGTTGTTCTAACCGGTGGGACAGCTAAACTAAAAGGCATAGCCGATTTCGCTAAAAATCACCTAGGTTTAGCTGCTAGGGTCGGTAAACCAACCGGTTTTGGCGGTATAGCCGAACAAATAGATGAGCCTCAGTTCGCCGCCGCTGTTGGTCTGATGCTGGTCGATGCTGGTGGGGTATCGTTAAAGTCCGGTGGGGCTAGACACTCACGAGGCGCTATGAAATCAGCCGGAGATAGCGCGCGCGGTCTATTAGGACGAATCCTCAAAGGCTTTAAACAGTAGCCTAGGGGTGTTATACTGAAAACAAGATAATTCCATGGGAGAAATTGCGCATGCCTGAGGTAAAACCAAGTGATATTCAAACGTTCGCTAGCATTAAAGTTGTAGGTGTTGGTGGTGCCGGCGGATCTGCGGTAAATCGCATGAAGGACGCAGGGCTGACTGGCGTGCAGTTTATTGCCATGAACACCGATGCCCAGGCGTTGCATAATTCGAGGGCTGATGTAAAACTTCATTTGGGACACAACACGACAAATGGTCTAGGCGCCGGAGCAGATCCATCTGTCGGTGAAGCCGCAGCGACCGAATCGCGCGATGAAATTCGTGCAGCGCTAGAGGGCGCAGATATGGTTTTCGTAACTATTGGCGCCGGTGGTGGTACTGGCTCTGGTGCCGGACACGTCGTAGCTGAAATCGCTCGTGAACTAGGTATCTTGGTTGTCGGTGTCGCTACTAAACCGTTTAGCTTTGAAGGAGAAAAGCGCCGTACTAATGCCGAGTGGGCAATCAATCAGCTCGGTCGCAAAGTGGACACTCTCATTACTATTCCTAATGATCGACTATTACAGACGATCGATCGACGCACACCGCTACTGGAGACCTTCAAAATCGCCGATGACGTATTGCGTCAGGGCGTCCAAGGTATATCGGAACTGATCACCGAACATGGTTTGATCAACCTCGACTTTGCAGATGTTAAAGCAATCATGAGTAATGCCGGCTCCGCACTTATGGGTATCGGTCAAGCTAGTGGTGACAACCGCGCTGCCGAGGCTGCGCAGCAGGCTATTGAGTCGCCACTGATCGAAGTTTCTATCGATGGAGCCAAGGGCGTACTGTTCAATGTTACTGGTGGCTACGATATGAGCATGAGTGAGATACAGGAAGCTGCTGAAATCATCACCAGCGCCGTATCACCTGACGCGAATATCATATTTGGCGCAACGCTCAAACCTGAACTTGATGACGAGTTGATTATAACTGTTATTGCAACTGGTTTTGATAGCGCATATTTCCATCAGCAGGATGTGAACTTGGATACAAAAAGTGCTCAACCAGACATTGCTACCGAAAAGATCGACGAAGCAGTTCAGTCTATCGATATGGAGCTAAGTAGAACTGATGCAGCCGAAGCTTTTGCTAGCGAACCTGACACCACTAGTAACATATGGACTACACCGTCAGAAGACGACGAATCCGATACTCCTGCATTCCTACGCCGCCGCAAAAAGAATAAAGCAGAAGATAAGGAATAAAAACCATGTCCGCCCAGTATAGTATAGGCGACAGTCGAGTACTGGAATCGCGAGAGTCGGCTGACGGAATGGCTATACGTCGCCGTCGCGAGATGCCGGATGGTAAACGTTTTACTACGTATGAGCGAATCGAAAGGCCTAATCTGGCAGTTATCAAAAAGGATGGCAAGAGAGAGTTATTTGATCGCGATAAATTAGCCACTTCGATTCATCGTTCCGTAGGCAAGTTCTTTGCCAGCGAAGCAGAAGTCGAGAGTTTGATTACGGCAGTCGAGGACCGTGTCTATGATCTAGGTGAGACCGAGGTTTTGTCCAGGCAGATCGGCGACATTGTCTTGGACGAATTGGCAGAGCGAAGCGACGTTGCTTATGTGCGTTTTGCCAGTGTTTTTTATGAGTTCAAGACCCTTGATGAATTTGAAGTTATATTAAAGCAGCGAAGGCAGTCGAAACAATGAGAACCGTAGTTGTCTACAAAGACTACAGCGAACATGCTCGTGCGGTCGAAGAGTTTATTAGAGATTTTAAACACCAGACAGGCCGCGATTTAGAAGTAGTCGATCCCTACACTGCCGATGGCGCGACTTTTTGTTCGACCTATGACATTGTTGAATACCCGACGATTATCGCGGTAAGTAATGATGGTGTTATGCAAAATTTATGGCGTGGTCAAACATTGCCGACTATAAGTGAGGTGAGTTATTATGCTGCGCAACCTTAACGCGTTTTTTCGACACGAAGATAAGAATCTGAGGGATAACCGATGGATTTTTGCCAGTATGTTAGTCGGTGCGGTCATCAGCTTGATCGCATCGTTTGTCCTATCTGTTGAAGCCATAGAGCTCGCCAAAAATCCCGGAGCAACCCTAGCATGTGATCTGTCGCAGGCGATCAGCTGTGGCGCGGTCGGGCGGCACTGGTCGGCTTCACTGTTAGGTTTTCCGAATTCATTTCTAGGACTGATGGCTGAGCCGGTGGTGATAACAGTGGCTGTTGCTGGGCTGTCTGGTATTCATTTTCCGCGTAAGTTTATGTTCGCTGCTCAGATCGGCTATACGTTAGGATTCATATTTGCGTACTACCTGTTCTTTATGAGCTATTTTGTGATCGGCGCCCTCTGTCCGTGGTGTTTGCTGGTTACAGCAACGACAACCTTTGTGTTCTTTGCGATCACGCGCTATAATATCCGAGAGTCGAACCTGTATTTACCAAAAGAAATCTCAAAGCATGCCCAAGCTTTCATAAAGCGTGATTATGACAAGTTGATAATGTTCGGTCTGGTCTTTGCTATAGTCGCTGTCATATTGGTGAAATACGGCAGCACTCTATTTGCTTAGTCTGCGCCTAGGTGTAGAATAAAAGCATAATCATTAAATAGGGGGCCATATGGCAAAAAATAATACAAACTATAATCACGCTTGGTATGCACTGGCTGCAACTCGTATCGCGCTAGGTTTTATCTTTTTGTGGGCGTTTCTGGACAAGACTATGGGTCTCGGGTACGCGACGCCAGCAGCAAAGGCTTGGGTGCTGGGTAATTCTCCAACCTCTGGATTTCTAAGAGGCGTAGATGGCCCAACGGCAGATTTCTTCAATGCTTTAGCGGGTAATGTTTTTGTTGACTGGATATTTATGATAGGCCTCTTAGGCTTAGGCTTGTCTTTGATACTCGGCGTTGGACTGAGGATTGCGGCCATAGCTGGAACGCTATTGCTCAGCATGATGTGGGCTGCGGCTCTACCTATGACGACAAATCCGATTTTGGACGATCACATTATTTATGCATTGGTACTATGGGTTATTGCACTAACACCTCGCAAAATTAGTTTTGTCGAACAGTGGCTAAGCAACAAGTATGTTAAAAATAATTCTTGGCTCTGGTAGGATCTAGAAGATAGATTTTGTAATATAGCGGGCATCAGGCTCGCTATATTCTAATTTGCAAGGTCAGTGGTATAATAGACGTTAGACGTTTGAGTGGTTATCAGCCGCGAGTCGCCAGAAGAACAGAGTTTTCCTAGTAGAACTGGCCGGTATCGACACGACAGATCGAACCAATAAAGCGCTAAAAAGAATCTCTTTTTGGAAACTGGATGGTACCTCCCGCAAGGGATCCAGTGACTAAAAAGGGATTTTTAATTTTAAGGAGATCTAGTCATGAAATTCAAATCTGGCACACGTCGAAGGGCACTAGAATACGAACGTGATTGGGTGGCGCGGTGGAAACAGGACAAAACGTTTGAAAAATCGATCGAGAACCGTCCAAAGGATAATAGCTATGTGTTTTATGATGGGCCGCCGTTTATTACCGGTGTTCCTCATACCGGTACGTTACTAGTTTCTGTCATTAAAGACGCGGTTCCACGCTATCAAACCATGAAGGGCAAGCGCGTTGAGCGCGTCTGGGGCTGGGATACTCATGGATTGCCGGCCGAACGGTACACAGAAAAGAAGCTCGGTATCAATTCTCGCGAAGAAGTGATTCAATACGGGATCGAGAAATATATCCTAGCGTGTCGTACGAACATGGTTCAGACTGGTAGTGAATGGGAAGACACAGTCGACCGTATCGGTCGTTGGGTGGATTTCAAGGGCGGGTATGCAACCATGGACAAGGATTACATGGAATCTGTCTGGTGGGCCTTCAAAGAGTTGTATGAAAAAGGCAAAATTTACGAAGGCGAAAAAGTGCTCATGTACTGCACGCTCGACGCCACACCACTCAGTAAAGCTGAGGTCACAATGGACGCCGGTGCCTACCAAGATGTAACAGACCCGAGCGTATATGTGAAATTTCAGCTAGAAGACGGTAGTACTCTGCTCGCATGGACAACAACTCCATGGACGCTTCCAGCTAACACTGCACTTGCTGTTAACGAAAAACTGATCTACGTTGAAGTATCTGTCGGTGATGATAAATTCATTCTGGCAAAGGAACTTCTGACGAAGGTCCTACAGAACGAGAAGCATCAACCCCTAGAATATAAAGTGATACGCGAGATGAAGGGGAAAGAACTTGTCGGTAAATCATACAAGCCACTACTTGGCATTGATCGCGGTGAAGGCGCACACAAAGTATGGTCTGCTGACTATGTCAGTCACGAAGATGGCACCGGCATCGTGCATATCGCGCCGGCATATGGCGAGGAAGACTTCGCGCTAGCGCGCGAGAAAAAGATTCCCGTCGTTCATACAATCGATGAAAATGGTGACTTTACCGAAGGAGACTGGAAAGGCCAGAACGTTTGGGAAGTTAACAAACAGATCGCAAAGGACTTGAAAGAGCGTGGCGTTGTCTGGACGATTGATTACATCCGTCACAGCTACCCGCATTGTCATCGTTGCGGCACGAAACTCATGTATCGAGCCCACCCAAGTTGGTTTATGGACATCGACGGACAACGTGAGAAGATGCTCGAGAAAAACAGTAAGATAAACTGGTTTCCAGCTCACGTAAAGTATGGTCGCTTTGCAAAAAATATTGAACAAGCTCCAGACTGGAATATTTCTCGTGACAGGTTTTGGGCTACGGCTATGCCGGTATGGAAAGGTGTCGATAAAGACGGCAAAGAGCACGTCAAAGTAGTCGGTAGCTATGCCGAGCTCAAGGAATTGTCCGGCGTAGAACTCGATGACTATCACCGGCCATGGGTTGATGACGTTACGTTTGAGTTAGATGGTGTGTCGTACGCTCGGGTCGACAAGGTTATGGACAGCTGGTTCGAAGCAGGAAGTATGCCGTTCGCACAGTTTCACTATCCGTTTGAGAACAAAGAAAAATTTGAGGCGAACTTCCCTGGGGACTTCATAGTTGAATATATAGCACAAACGCGGGCCTGGTTCTACTACATGCATGCTCTGAACGTTGCTCTCTTTGGTGAGAACTCATTTAAAAACGTTATCGTAACTGGTACGTTGGCCGGAAACGATGGTCGCAAGATGAGCAAAAGTTATGGGAATTATACCGATACAAATGAGTTGATGGACAAGTTTTCGGCCGATTCACTCCGTTTTCTACTCCTTGGTTCACCTCTACTCAATGGTGAGGACGTTTCGCTCCAGGACAAAGAAGTGGGTGATGTCGCCCGTAAACTAAGTATGATCTGGAATATGTACGACTTCTTTACGATGTATGCTGAGGTTGATGGTTGGGAATTCGATGGCAATCTGAAGGATCCGTTGGATGAGTGTAGCAACCCGCTCGATATATGGATAATTAGTCGCCTCCATCAATTAGTCGCTGAGGTTGAAAAGCATATGGACGGCTATAATATACCAGATGCGATGAGTCCGATTTTGCCGTTCCTCGACGATGCGAGTAACTGGTTTGTTCGACGTAGTCGTCGACGCTTCTGGAAGAGCGAAGACGATGGCGACAAAAATGACGCTTATAAAACCCTGCATTACGTACTGGTGCGATTGGCGTATGTACTGGCACCGTTCACGCCGTTTTTGGCCGAAGAGCTGTATCACAATCTGACTGGCGACAAAGAATCAATCCACCTCAAAGATTGGTTATCGGCTGGGCACGTAAATGAGCTTGTCATGAACGACATGGATACGGTGCGTGACTATGTCAATCAAGGCCTGAGTCTACGCGCCAAAGCTGGGCTAAAGGTGCGTCAGCCGCTAGCGAGCGTGACAGTACCTTCACTGGGCGAGCATGTTGATTTTGCGCCGATATTGATCGACGAATTAAATGTCAAAACCGTTAGCCATGGTGCTGAGGTTGCGATAGATCAGAAGATTACGCCTGAGCTGAAACGTGAAGGTCTGATGCGCGAAGTAATCCGATATGTTCAGTCGGCGCGCAAAAACGCTGGTCTTAATATCGATGATCGGATCGTTCTTTGTCTAGATACGAATGACGTCGATTTGCAAAAGGCGATCAAAGAGCATATAACGGGTATTATGGCTGAAGTGCTCGCTGCAGATGTGGTAGAGGAGAAACAGACATATGTCGAGGTCGTCAAGATCGAAGGCGGTGAACTGGAGATTTCAATCGTAAAAGCAAAGGGGTAGTATATGGCAAAAAAGACATTTACCGAGGACGAAGCAAAAGCAATCGGTGATAATATTAATATTTCCTGGGATGAAGTAAATATAGACGAATTTCGTCGTGGACTAGGCGTAGAGCTCGAGCACGGCAGTCGCTATCCAGAAACCAATGTTATCAATGATGACCCAAATCTAGCTGGCAAGATCGCTTGGGCGCATCTAAAAGAATTCCCCGATTACTATACTCGACTAAACAAGATGGAATCCGAAGCGGATGCATACTGGAAAGACAAAAGGTAAAAATGGCGATCATAATCGACACCCGTGAGCCATTCGAATACCAACAGAGCCACGCGCCAGGTGCCATCAATATTCCACCTGCTGAATTTATGTCTGTCGATGTGCCGGCAGCGCTGCGCGATATCGCCAGGGACGAGCAGGTTGTTTTATACTGTCGGAGCGGGGCTCGTAGCAATACCTGCTCGATGATATTACGTCGACATGGATTTACGAATCTGATAAATGGCATCAACGAAGGCCATGTTCGTAAAATGATAGACGCTTAGAGATACCAGCCTAGTGTTGTTCGTCAGACAGAGGCTCGCGCCACTCGATAATCTCGCGCTTTTTGCTACGACCTTCGGAATCAACTTCGTATACCAGTGCTTGACCTACCATCATCTCGGTCTCGCCGATCTGATCGTCAGATATGTTATCAATGTATTTGATGAGAGATCGGATAGAATTGCCATGGGCAACGACTAGGATGTTTTGGCCGTGACGCAGGCGGGGCAGTATGATCCTCAAATAAAATGGAATAACGCGCTCGAAGACGTCTTTTAGCGATTCACCGTTTTCTACCGGGCTATCCCAGCTGCGTCGTAGCTCGTTATAGGCCTCTGGACCAATGATTTTCTCGATCGCTTCTTTTTTCATGCCGGTGTAGATACCGTAGTCGCGCTCGTTGATGGCCCCGGTAGGCTCATACCTGAGTTCAGGCTGGGAGGCGCCCTGCATGATGGCATCGAGCGTTTCTCGTGTGCGGGCCTGTTGGGATATATAGGCGAAATCGAACTTTGTGTCTGCTAACTTTTCACCTAATTCCACAGAAGATTGCCGACCCTTTTCTGTTATGTGTACATCGGTCGTACCGGTCCATCGGCCCTGTTCGTTCCATTCTGATTGTCCATGGCGGATGATGACGAGTTTGCCCGAGCTCTGTGTTGCTCTGACCAGGTTGGGTGATTCGCCGTACCAGAATTTTACGATATTTTCTGCCGTCGTACGATTGATTCGCTCGATCGCTTCGGCGGTATTGTAGGCGCTATGTGGTGTTACGACTACATTTGGCATACGTAACATGGCGCTTGCTTCGGCGGTGTTCAGGTAGGCTTGAGGCGAGGCTGCTTTTTGGATGAGATTTTTGATAACAGATTCGAGACGAAGGAACTTTTCACCTTCCAGTGTATCTAGGCCAGCGCCACCTAGTCGGCCAGAGTTTAGGGCTGCGATGATCGCGCGATTTTCAACTAATTCTCCTCTGGAGGTGTTGATCAGTATGGCGCCGTGTTTCATGCGCTCGATCGTACCCATGTTGATCATATGATAAGCACCCGGAGTCATAGGTATGTGCAGAGATATGACGTCACTTCTCGCCAAGACCTCGTCGAAGTTCTCGTACATAAAGCCGATATCTCTAGCCGCATCAGTATCCTGATACTTGTCGTAGGCAATGACGTTCATACCAAAACCTCTGGCAATCTTGGCCGTGTATCGACCGATGTGTCCGGTGCCGATAATGCCCATAGTTTTGCCCGATAGGTCAAAGCCCATCAAATCTTCTGCTTTGTATATGCCTTTTTTTGTGAGCGATATGGTTGGCACGAGTTTTTTTGCGACTGCTAGCAGGAGAGTGAAGGCATGTTCAGCGACAGTGTTTTCGCCATAGGTCGGAACATTCACTACTGATATGCCTCGCATTTTTGCATGATCGAGATCGATATGATCGAAACCAGTGGACCGCGTGGCGATTAATTTCAGTCTGGGCATTTTGTCCATGATTTCTCTAGTAACGACGCTGCCAACGAACACAGATATTACTTCTGTATCAGGGTTAATATTTTCCGGCGTTACGGCACCACGTTTGAACTCCCAGTAATGGTCGGTCGGCTTTAGTAGAGCGCTCAGCTGTATGTTGTCGGTCGGTGTTGATTCATAGAAAACAATTATCGCCATTACGATATTCTCCGAACAGGCGCAACTACTACTAGAGCCACCATAGTACTTATGTTCATATGCCTATATGATACCATCAGACCACCGTAAAAAGCTAGCGAATTGACATTTATTAATGATTATGCTAATATTATAGTATAAACATAGCAAAAACAGACATGTTAAAGATAAAAAAATCATTCCACACTCCATCATTACTCAATAGATCCAGCACGCAGTTGGCGCTTAGCTCTGTGAGTAGCGAAGATGACGAGCTGATCCAAGCTATCGAGTCCGATCAGCGTGTGCACGATGACGATTGGACTCTGACACCATCACCAGATGCAGTTGACCTAGAAAATTATTGGGACAAAGTAGAGCGTGACATCGAGAGCGATCCCGAATGGTTTAAATTTGCCGACGAGTAGTCCATAATAGTCGGTATGAATATAACGAAAGCTATCATACCAGTTGCAGGATGGGGCACTCGCATGCTGCCGATAACAAAGGCTATCGAAAAGTGTATGCTGCCGATCGGCACACGACCAGTTATCGACTATGTCGTACAGGATATATTGAAGGCCGGTATAAAGGATATATATTTCGTAGTTGGCGAGCAAAGTTCGCAATTGCAGAGTTATTATCGGTCTAATATCCCGCTGAATGATTATCTAAAACGCCACGGTAAACAGGACATGTTGCCACTCATAGCGCCGCTTGGAGGCGTGAACATTCACTTTGTAACCCAGTCAAGTAATGGAGGATACGGTACGAGCATCCCGGTGGGTTTGATTGATGAATTTATTGATGAGGACGAATCGGCAATTGTAGTATCGGGTGATCAATTTTTCTTGCGTGACGACGGTGGATCAAATGTGGCGGATTTGATAGAGCTGGTCAAAGCCAAAAGTCTAACCGCCGCATTGTACGGCGTACCAGTTCCTTGGGATGCAATCGACAGCAGCATTGAGAAGGACGAGGACGATAGTTTTGTGCGTATTATAGAGAAGCCGAAAGCAGGGGAGGCTCCGACTAACCTCCAAAACGCCAGCTTTTATATATTTGATAAAGAGATTTTTACGCTCGCTCGCACATTGCCATTCAATCCAAAGAGGGGTGAATTTGAAATAACTGATGCTATCAATGCTTATGTTGCCGGCGGAAAGAAAATTGCCGTCGGTACTATCAAGGGCCAGTACATGGAATGCGGTAGCGTGGCGGGATGGTTGCGCGCCAATAATGTCGTGCTCGCGCGGGGTGATTAGTCGCATGTGTCTTGTAATATCACGCTCAATCTGTTAAAATCAATAATCGAATATCAATAATATAAGGATTTCTAATGAAGAAAGCAGTCATAAAACTCGGCGGCAAGCAATATATTGTCACCGAAAAAGAGACCCTCCTGGTGGACCTCCTCCCGGAAGGAACTAAAGAGCTCGAGACTGAAGCCCTACTCATTATCGACGGTGACAAAACCGAAGTCGGTACGCCATTCGTAAAAGGTGTCAAGGTTAGCGCAAAAGTAGTTGAGCCATTCGTAAAAGGCGACAAGATTCGCATCATCCGATACAAGAGCAAAAAGCGCGTCCACAAAGAGAGCGGACACCGCCAAAAGTACAGCAAGCTAGAGATCGCATCGATCAAATAAATCACGAAAAACCTCGCTCCAACAAGCGAGGTTTTGATTATGCTCGTGTTATAATGGGGTGAAATGAGGGGACAAAAACAGTGCCTGTAGTTATCGCAGTGACCAACCAAAAAGGAGGGGTGGGTAAAACCACTACTGCAGTTAATGTCGCTTATTATTTGGCAAAAGCTGGCAAGAAAGTGCTGTTGATTGACTTTGATCCTCAAGGCAATGCAACTAGCGGGTTGGGTATCGATAAATCATCGCTCGACGGAACGATGAGTGACGTCATGTCGAATACAAAAGTTATTCAGGACATAATCATAGAGACAGAGCAAAAAGGACTGATGCTAGCTCCATCGACGCCGCAACTCGCCAATTCCGAAGTCGAACTGGCACTGCTAGAAAAGGGTAAATTTAGCAAATTAAAAGACATCGTCGCAAGTCTAGGTGATCAATTTGATTATATTATGATCGACTGTCCGCCGAGCCTAAGTTTGTTGACGGTAAATAGCCTGATAGCTGCCAGATACGTCATGTTGCCAGTACAGGTTGAGTTTTATGCGCTAGAGGGTCTCGGACAGCTACTAGAGACTATGAAATTGATCCGAAAGAGTATGAATCCTACATTAGATCTGATAGGCGTACTGCCGACTATGGTTGATGGCCGAACTAGTCTCAGTGGTCAGGTCCATGACGAGATCAAGAAACATTTCCCAGGCAAAGTTTTTAGCACCGCGATTCCTCGTAATGTCCGCCTAGCCGAAGCTCCGAGTCATGGCGTACCGATCGGCATGTACGACAAATTCAGCAAGGGCGCTAGGGCCTATAAAGCAGTTACCAAAGAGTTAATGGAGAGGATCGGATAGAATGAGCGCGAAAAAGGGATTAGGTAGAGGATTTGATTCGTTAATACCAACTGAACTGCTCGATGAATCATTTGATCCTACGGCCGACCAGGATGAAAAAGTCAGCGACCTACGCAATATCAAACTGGCCGAAATAGAAGCCGACCCAGATCAGCCACGTCGTAGTTTTGATGAAACTATGCTCGAGGAGCTAGCGGATTCTATCAAGCTGCACGGAGTGTTACAACCGATAGTTGTTACGCCAAAAGGTAACAGCAAATACGTGATCGTAGCTGGCGAGAGGCGATACCGCGCCGCGACAATGGCTGGCTTGGACAAGATCCCAGCGTTGGTGCGAACACTCAGCAACCAACATCGACTCGAGGTTTCCTTGATCGAGAATCTCCAACGCACCGACCTCAACGTTATGGAAAAGGCAACGGCATATCTGAAACTACGCGATCAGTTCAACCTGACATTAGACCAAATAGGCCAACGTCTCGGCGGACGATCGATGAGCGCCGTTAGTAACACTTTGCGACTCCTGAGGCTGCCGAAGTTCGTTCAAAAATTGATTGTCAAAGGTGATTTGCGCGA
>JBARQK010000015.1:0-3309 GCA_049643705.1 Saccharimonadaceae bacterium (SeqCode)
TCGCCGATACCGTCGCCATTTGCATCCATAAAACTACGAGGATATATCTGATAGATCGCGTTGATGTCGGACCAAGGTTTTTTCATTTTTTTTCGGCTCATTTCGGTTTTGGTTATATATCTAATAACATTATACCTTTTGAGGCCAGTAGCTACAACAACGGAATAACCTACTGTTTGGCGGCACGCTTGCGCTGGTTAGCATCGAGGAAACGTTTGCGTAGACGTAGACTTTTTGGGGTTACTTCTAGAAGTTCGTCATCATTTAGAAAATCGATGCATTGTTCGAGACTGAGATCGGTATATGGCGTCAGTTGGGTTGTGCCGTCGGACGATTTCGAACGCATGTTAGTTAGATGTTTGGCCCTACAGACATTGATCTCGAGGTCTTCTTGGCGGTTGTATAGTCCGACTATCATTCCGGCATAAACTTCTGTAACAGGACCAACAAACAGTTCACCGCGAGCTTCGGCAGTTTCCAGGGCGTATGGCGTAGTAGTTCCGGCTTCGAAAGCGATCAAAACACCGTTGCGCGTACTGTTAAATTTCGCGCCTAGCGGTTGGTAGCCGTGCGGCAAGCTATGCATGATAACCGTGCCTTTTGTATCAGTGAGCAGTAGGTTACGAAGGCCTATAATCGCTCTGGTGGTGATAATGTAAGTCATACGAGCTGTACCGCTAGACGTTTGTTCCTGGCGGACCATTTCGGCCTTTCGTTTGCCTAGTTCCTGGCTGATCACGCCAACAAATTCTGGGCCGATCTCTATCATCAATTCTTCAACTGGTTCTTTTTCAACGCCGTTTTCGTTGATCGTCACGACTTGCGGACGACCGACTTCGAACTCAAAACCTTCGCGGCGCATAGCTTCGATCAAAACTGACAAATGTAGTTCGCCACGACCAGATATAACGAAACCGATACCCTCGTCACGGACACGCAGGGCAACGTTAGTCTCGAGTTCACGCTGCAACCGATCACCGATCTGACGAGAAGTTGTAAATTCACCTTCACGGCCTTTCATCGGACTTGTATTTGGACCGAGGAACATACTGATAGTCGGCGCTTCTACTTCCATAACCGGTAGGGCCTCTGGGTTATCGCGATCTGCAATGGTTTCACCGATATGTGCCTGTGATATACCAGTTAGATAAACTATGTCTCCAGCAATTGCCTGGTCGACTTCTTCGCGCATCAAACCGCGCGAGATAAATACTTTTTCAACTTTACTACTTATCTGAGTGCCGTCGGTCTTTATGAGAGTGACTTGTTGAGCGCGTTTGACGTTACCGCGCTGGATACGGCCAATCGCATATTTACCCAAAAAGTTATCGTATTGTAGGGCGGTTACGAGCATTTGGAACGGACCTTCATTGACGGTTGGGGCTGGGATATTCTCGATAACAGCCTCAAAGATTGGTGTTAGGTCGGAGTGTTCAGCAGTATTGTCTGGAACATGGTTCCAGGCTTTCCCCTCACGAGCGATTGCATAATAGATCGGGTAGTGCAGCTGGGCTTCGTCGGTAGCTAACTCCAAGAATAGATCGGCTAGTTCGTCTTCTACCTCTGGGATGCGTCGAGCTGGCTTGTCGATCTTGTTAATAACGACCACTGGCTTGAGGCCAAGTTCGAGGGCTTTCGATAGAACAAATTTCGTCTGAGGCATCGGACCTTCCTGGGCGTCGACAACCAGTAATACACCGTCAGCCATGTTTAGAGTACGTTCGACTTCACCAGAGAAATCAGCGTGACCTGGCGTATCGATAATATTGATTTTGTAGTCACCGTGATAGACAGTTGTCTGTTTCGCGGTGATAGTAATCCCGCGTTCGCGCTCCTGGTCGCCACTATCCATGATCAGCGTCTGCCCCATCTCGGCCTGGTTATCACGAAAAGTATTTGACTGCTTTAAGAGTCCATCGACAAGTGTTGTCTTGCCATGGTCAACGTGGGCGATTATCGCAATATTTCTGATTTCTTTAGCTTCTGTCATACAATCTGAATGATTATAACAGATGTAAAGGTTTTTGTCACTCTACACGTACAGCGTAGTTGAATCCGTATGTCGAGTACCAAGTAGCGGCATTTGTACAATCAGCAGATGCTTCGCTAGGTATCGCAACTGTGCCGAGCTGCTCTAGACGAGCAAATAGGTAGACAAATTTGGTATTAGTCGTTCCATTATAACAATTAGCCTTCATGTAGGCTTTTGTAGGGCTCGAGCATTTTGGAGCTGGTAAATTGTTGATACAACCGCTCGGATCGACAATATCAGAGTTTAGATAGCCAGCAGTTTTGAGACAGTTAACGATAGAGTTCGAATAGCTTCCGCCCGTCGCCTGGCTGACCCAGCCTTCGCCATTATTGCTAGTACCGCAGCCACTGGCAGTTTCGAGGTAGTTACCGTACTTGCTATAATAAATCTGCAGCGAGTCGCGCAAACTAGCGAGATCATTCTTTCGCTCCGTGTCGCGAGCTCGCATCTGTGCTGCGCTATACGACACAACACCAATAGTCGCCAGTAAAGCGATCACAATAACAATGATTAGCATCTCAATGATTGTAAACCCGCTATTTTTCTTCATGTTATTGATTATGCTTTTTTGAGCACAAAAAAACAATACTCGCCGAAACAAAAGTTGTTTAGTCGTCAGGTCCGTCAATTCCTTAACAATCTGGTGGAGATAGAGGGACTCAAACCCTCGACTTCTTCCATGCCATGGAAGCACTCTAATCAACTGAGCTATATCCCCACGAGATTGTCAATGAACGGGCTCGATCGGGTATCACTATAGCAAAGATCCGCCCTGTTGACCAGGGTCGGATCTATATTTTAGCTGCTACGCGCCCACCCGGGGCACAAGCTGTTATTTGGTTTTTGTTTTAAGCCGAAGGGGCACCCCTTTGGCGTACCAGCTATGCATATATCATATCGCTTTTGCTTGTAAATGCAAATAAACAAAAATTAATAAAGCTTATGCTGGTATTTGACACGTTAATGTGCTTAAATAGTCCTGTTCAGAATTGCTAGACAACAATCTAGCCCAGATAACTTTTTCTTAAAGCGAAGAATTCTCTCTGGTCAAGGTCGATCTGACAATAAGGTTAATAAGAAAGAGTTATCCCTTACATGCAAAAGCAAAATCTATTCGTAGGCAGCCTTGCCTACGCCACCAACGATGATAGCCTAAAGGCTTTCTTCGAGGAGGTTGGTCCTGTTTCTAGCGCTCGTGTCATCACTGACCGAGATAGCGGACGCAGCAAGGGTTTCGGATTCGTTGAATACGAAGACGACGCCAACAACCAAAAAGC
>JBARQK010000016.1:0-7143 GCA_049643705.1 Saccharimonadaceae bacterium (SeqCode)
TGCCTAACGTTTTCTACGGTATGTTTGGCATGAACGTTGGTTTACCATTCGCTGACGCGCCGTGGGCGTACGCGTCCATTGTTGGTTTCACAATAGTTATCATTTGTGTAACCTACCTGATAGCGAAAAAGCTCAAGCTTTTCTAATCAAATCGCTAGCGCTTTTTCCAAAAAGCTTGTATAATTGCATTTTTTGGGGCCGTTTGCTAAGATTACCTATGTGTTCGCCGATCTAGCACGTGATAAAAGGTCGTTAGCTATAGATCATCAGGCGAATATGCATACTAAACAAGGAGTGTGAACCATGCCTATTGCCGTCGAGATTGTTTCGTCTAGAAGCAAGAAAATCGCGGTGGATGTGGTGCCAGCCGAGTGGCGTAAGTTTATCGCATCGTAACTTACTGCGACCGCATAGTCGCAACCAAAGCAAAAACCCCGTATCCATTACGGGGTTTTTGCGTCGAAGTGCTTGTTATTTGTCAGCTGACGTTTCAATGCCGTTTTCTTTGAGAACGCGGTCGATAGCTGCTGCGATAGCGGCTTTGTCTTTGGTATCGTTTTCACCGAGTAATTTGCCATTTAGAACTAGTGTTGGTGTTGATAGTTTTAACTGAGCCTTTCTAGCTAGAGCCTGGTCAAACGCAATCTTTTTAGCAACGTCTTTGTGCTCTATGTCTGTCTTGAATTTATCAACATTGAGCGACAAACTCTCGGCATATGATACGAAGGCATTTAGCCGTTCGCTCGCCGATAGATCCTTCCAGGCGCTTTGTTTCTCAAAAATTAGATTGTTCATCTCCCAGTATTTGCCTTGTAGGCCGGCTGCTTCGGCGGCCGATGCGGTGAAGAGCGCGTTTGCATGCATTTGTATGAGGGGCATGTTGCGATAGACAAACGCTACTTTGTCTTTGTATTGTTCTTTGAGCTCAATGATTAGAGGATTCGTGCTGGCGCAGCCAGGACACTGAAAGTCGGCGTACTCGATAAAGACAACTTTACTATCGGCTTTGCCGTAGACGTGATCGGGAATATTGCCGCTATCATCACTGGCCTTTTGTACGGCATTTGGGTCTAGGGTACTGACATCGGCCTTGCCACTGTTTGATATCCAGATCAATCCACCCAGTACCACGGTACAAATTACGATAAAAATTATCCAAGTTTTTTTAGTCATTGATAGCTCCCTTATTCAAACACTAATTATAGCGGTATATATCTATCGAAGCAAACAAAGTTGCGCTACAATAGTGATGTTTATGACACTTATGCTTATCATAGTGATCTGTTTATTGTTGATGGTCGCCGCCATATGGCCCCATCAGCCTTCGGTTAGTCAGTTCGAGATCGAGCGCCGGCTCAAGATCAGTGGTGACGTTCGTTTGGATGCGATGCGCGCCGATGTTTATCTCGAACTGACATCGATCAAACGCGTTTTGGAGGCGGTCCTGCTCATTATGGTCGTGCCGTTCGCTATCGTGGCGATCAACTGGTTCTTTGGTATTGTGTTCGCGGCGCTACTAGCGGTCGAGTATAGCGCCATCGCGCGATTAGGTTTTATCCGCAAACCGTCGCAGCAGCTTTACGATCGTTACGAGATAGCTATCCTAGAGTTTGTTGGTAAGTACCGGAAGTTTTTTGCCGCGATCAAGAGTTTTTTGCCGAACGAACCGAGCAATGTTCCGGCATCGCGAGAGGAACTAGACTACCAGATACGACGTTCGGGAGCGATCATTAGCAACGAAGAAAGGCAGCTGCTACTGTATGCCTTGAAGTTTAGAGACCTAACAGTCGAGTCGGTCATGACGCCTCGTTCGGTGATTGCGAGTGTGAAGGCTCATGAGACTATCGGTCCGCTCGTGCTTGATGAGTTACACAAAACTGGCCATAGCCGATTTCCGGTCATAGGGGAGGATGTTGATGACGTTCGAGGAGTGTTATATATCCAGGATCTGATCACGCTGCGCGATCATGATAGTAAAACCGCCGAACAGGCCATGAATAAAACAGTTTATTTTATCGATCAGAAAAAGAGTCTCAGCTACGCCCTCGGTGCTTTCTTGAAAACACGTCACCATTTATTTATCGTCGTGAATGAGTTTGCCGAGACAGTCGGGTTGGTTAGCCTAGAAGACGTCATGGAGTCGTTGATCGGTCGCGAAATTATCGATGAATTTGACTCGATCGAAGATCTCCGCATCGCTGCGCGTGATAAAAAACCTAACGGCCAGGAGGCGTAATGTTGTTTGGCGGATTGCATAGACAACGTAATATCGGCCAGGCCGCAAAGATCTATAAAAAGATCGGCAGGGTAACTCATATTCTGGGTCCTGGTCTAGTGACAGGCGCGGCTGACGACGATCCGTCGGGCATTGCGACATATTCTCAGGCTGGTGCTGCCTACGGATATGGGCTGCTGTGGATGATACCGTTCATGTATCCGATGCTTTTATCCGTCCAGGGTACGTGCGCAAAAGTCGGCGCGGTAACCGGTAAGGGCCTAGCCGAACTCATCAAAGAGAACTACAGCAAGAAAGTTTTGTATTTTGCGCTATTTTTGGTGATCGTTGCCAACACGATAAATATTGGGGCTGATTTTGGAGCCATGGCCTCCAGCCTCCAGCTGCTCATACCGCAGATACCGTTCGGCGTGGCGGCGGTTGGCTTTGCTGTCGTTATATTGCTCCTGGAGGTTTTCGTTAGTTACAAACGCTACGCAAAGATTCTCAAATGGCTGGCCATTGTTTTGTTTGCCTACCCGATAACGGCTTTTGTTGTTGGACAGCCGTGGGGCGAGGTGATAGCTGCGACCTTTAACCCAACGAATATTACTTTTGATTTTCCAACCATCATGATCATGGTTGGCCTGCTCGGCACGACAATATCGCCGTATCTGTTTTTCTGGGATACATCAGAAGTAACCGAGGACGAGATCGCAACTGGCCGCCTCGGTGTCAAGAAACTACACGCTCCAAAGATCACGAAACATTTTCTGCGATCCATTCGTCTCGACAATTTTGTTGGTATGACGCTCGCGGCAGTGACCGCGTGGTTTATCATGCTGACCTGCGCGACTGTCCTGCATACCAACGGCGTGACTCAGATCAATACTGCTGCTGATGCGGCAAGGGCGATCGAACCGCTAGTACAAGGTTTTCCGAACGCCGGATTGGTTGCAAGACTGATCTTTTCTATCGGCATTCTCGGGATTGGGCTACTGGCTATTCCGGTCCTGGCCGGTAGTTGTTCTTATGCGATCAGTGAGACATTTGGCTGGAAAGAGGGTCTCTCAAAGAAATTCAAAAAAGCTCGCGGTTTTTACCTGGTCATAGTCGTGGCAACATTGATCGGACTGGCGATTAACTTTGTCGGCATCGATCCGATACAAGCTCTCATCTGGGCGGCAGTCGTCAATGGCGTAGCGGCCGTGCCTCTACTGGTTATGATTGCGCGGATCGGCAGCAGTCGCGAGATAATGGGCGAATACCGAAATGGTATAATTGCCAATTTATTTATCATATTTGCATTCATAACGATGCTTATTGCCAGCGCCCTGATGTTTATTAGCCTGATACCTCGCTAGATGGTATAATCATCTCTATTATGAGGACAATGATTAGAGATCTGTCGGCTCATGTCGGCGAGACAGTCACGATCCGTGGCTGGTTACACAAAAAGCGTCTACTCGGCGGACTTAACTTTTTAACGGTGCGTGATCGTAGTGGTCTGGCGCAGAATCTGATAGAAGATAAAAATGAGATTGAGAAATTACGTGGCATGCAGATCGGTACGGTTGTCAGCTTTACTGGGCTAGTCGTTGCTGATGAGCGCGCACCGGGCGGGGCAGAACTCCATGACGTAATCGTGACCGTCGAAGTACCTGTTACTGACGAGCCACCGATCGAAATCGACAAACCTATTTCGCATAAACCAGAAAACTTGGACACACTTTTCGAATACCGCGTGTTAAATGTGCGCAACCTACAGGAGCAAAAAATCTTTCGCATCCGTGCTAGTCTACTCAAGTACATTCGTGAATATTTAACGGCGCAAGAATTCGTCGAAATGCAAACACCAAAACTTCTCGGTGCAGCCACCGAAGGCGGAGCGGAAGTCTTTACGCTAGATTATTTTGGTCAGCAGGCAACTTTGGCGCAGAGCCCGCAGTTCTTTAAACAAATCATGGTTGGTGCATTTGAACGTGTCTTCGAAATTGGCCAGGCTTACCGAGCAGAGCTCAGTGCCACGACTCGTCACATGACCGAGCTCACAATGCTAGATATCGAAATGGGCTTTGTTGATAACTATGATGAAGTTTTAGACCTGGTTGGTGATATGACTTTTTCTATCCTCGAACGCGTTTATTCTGAGCACGCCGCTGATCTAAAGAGCTGGAATGCACCTGAATTAAAGATTCCCGAAGGCAGGAAAGTTCCGCAGTTTACAGTCGCCGAAGTCCACGAAATGTACAGTAAAGCCAACAAAACCGATACGACTAGCGAAAAAGATCTCAGCCCTGACGAAGAAAAGTGGATCGGCGAGTACGCTCGAAAGCAGTTAAACTCCGATCTCGTATATGTCAAAAATATCCCGATCGCGGCCATGAAATTTTACCAGCAAGTTAATCCAGACGATGAGACTACGGCTCTAGCGGCAGACCTGCTACTACGTGGCGTCGAAATCGCTACAGCACCTCTACGTGAATATCGTCATGAAAAACTAATCGAGCAAATGAAGGCCGCTGGACTCAATCCAGAGGATGCAGGGTTCAAGCATTATCTTCAGGCATTTCAGTACGGTCTACCTCAACATGGTGGTTGTGGCTATGGGATAGATCGTTTGGTGCAAAAAACCATCGGTCTAGCAAACGTCAAGGAAGCTACGCTGTTTCCGCGCGATATCAACCGATTAGCGCCGTAGCTTATTCCAAATAACCGGATTTTCGCAGTTTGGCATAGATAACTATTCCGATAAATCCACCAGTCATTGTGCCGAGGATGCTCCAACCACCAAAGGCAGATTCACCGAACAGCGTCGGAATATAACCGCCGAGGCTCATGGCGACAGTTAGTATTATGTACATCGGAATTTTTGTCATAAGCTTATTATACTCTCTGAAACAGTTGACTGATTGACCAGTCTGGCCATCTGATGGATAATGGAGAGAGATGAAAAGGTTTGTTAGCGCTATCATTATTTTATCCCTGGTTTTTGTGCCAGCGCCTGTTCTAGCTATTGACGGCGATGCTGTCGCGCAGGACATAATCAGCCGAGTAAAGGACAATTGCGTCAGTGCCAAGATCACGCTCGATCGCCTGAAGGTCTCCGATACATTACTGCGCGTTAACATAGGCGATGAGTACAAGATAATTCTCGAAAAGCTCATGAACCGACTGAATGGCAGGGCAGTTGCCGAGGGGGTTGATGTATCTACGCTAGTTAGGATCGCCGCCGAATACAAGGTTGTTCAGACCAGTTTTTCTAATGGTTACAAGGATTACGCTTCTTCTTTGAAATCAGCTCTAGATATCGACTGCGTTGGTCAGCCAGATAAATTTTATCAAGCCGTTGTGTCTGCCAGGGAGAAGCGAAAAGCTTTGCATGATTTCACGACGAACATGAATCAGCTAGTTGACGCATACGGCGCCGGCGTAGTTGTTCTAGCGGACGAGGACGCCAAATGATGCTAGAAGAGCTAAAGAATCACCAGCCCGAGAGATTTTGGCGAGATCATCGCTACATGATCTTGATCACGGGCGTGATATTTATATCGATACTGCTCGTTACCTTGTCGATGTGGCTATATAACACCAGCGGTACGGCCCAATTAGACCTCAGTCGTCCTGGCTATCAGTCAGTACGAGAACAGGCCGAAGGCGGGGAAGAATACAAAGGTTTTGACGCATCAGGATCACTTGATCAAGCAGCCCTCAAAGAGTTCAAGAAGTTATATTCAGAACGAGCTAGTCGAGTAAGATCGATTGATGCATTTGGCAGTGACGCTTTGAGTGATGATGCGCTGTTTGGTCCGGCGACGAACAGTACGAGCGAATAGTAGTTACTTTTTCTTTGGTGGGTTTATTGTCGCTGCGCCGAGCTTGATCTTGCTACGTTCAAATTCTTCGAGGAGGCGTCTTCGCATAGCAGAAGTAACCGACCATTGGTCGGACGGCTGCGTCTTGCCAGCGATCGTCAGGCTGGCGGAGTTGACGCTGAACTCGCCGAGCATGGTAAATTTCGGTGCTTCGATAATCTTGTGCTTCCAGGCTTCGTCCTCGGCTAGAGCCGTGCCGACTTCATTGATCATCTTTATGACCGCTTCGATGTCCTGGTCTGGGTCGATCGATACAGTAAATCGTGCCATACTAAAGCCCATCGTCTTGTTGATGACATGTTGAATCATGCCGTTAGGAAAATAATGAACATTGCCATCGGCATCACGCAGAACGGTTGATCTAGCACCGATTCTCTCAACGGTGCCTCCGAAACCTTCGATTTCAATAACGTCACCGACGCGATATTGATTCTCGCTGATAATAAATAATCCCGATAGGAAATCTTTGGCTAGCGACTGTGAACCAAACGCCACGGCGATACCAACGACACCGGCACTGGCAAATAGTGGTGCCATGTCGGCGTTCGGGAAGATTAGTCTAAATAGCGAAAAGGCGGCGACGGCGATCACGACGACGCGCCAAGTATTATTGACTAGCGTCGTCAGGGTGTTTAGTCTTTTTTCGAGATCTTTTCTATGCCAATCTTGTTGTCTGGCGCGAGCTTTCAGCCCACCTACCAGCATGCGTTGGATCAGAAATGATCCGATAAAATAGAGCAACATCGATGATAAAATTATCACGATAGTCTCGGTGCCTTTTTCGGCCAGCCATCTAGACAGGGCGTCCATCTATGCTAGTATAACAGAGATGAAAGATATCTTTAAACAACTCATGCTTATTTTGTGTGCTGGCTGCGTCGCTATGGTTCGCACGAATAATAGGACAGTGTAATTACGATGGTTGATCCAAAGGACTTCATCATTACGCGTAAACGTAAAAAGTACAGATTTGCGCATTTTGCCAATGCCGACAATTGCTTCGAACTCGCCGATTGGTCGCCGCTGCGCCAAAAGGGCCTGACTGTCGAGATC
>JBARQK010000017.1:0-6054 GCA_049643705.1 Saccharimonadaceae bacterium (SeqCode)
CAACGGCACGTCTGCACTGGAGTTGTTGGCTTGTGCGTCGCTGGTCGCCGCCATCTACGACCTGTTGGTCGAAGATCAGCTCGATGACCCAGTTGATGTACTGGACACCGAACTCGAAGACCTATTACTCCAGGCCGAGGTGATCACGGCCGACCGACTCTGATCCGACTTGCGCAGGGTTCGCGGCATTGTCCGCGAACCCTGCGCTACGGCGCTCGCTCTACTCTGTCAATAAATCTGAATTTATCGAAAAATCCCGAGCGACCGCCCGGGATTTTGTTGATGAAACGAAATAATTATTCAGCTTTGTGTCGGGCTTCGACTTCGGCGGCCTTGGCGTCAAGTTCAGCTTGCTTGGCAGCTTCGGCAGCAGCTTTTGCTTCGGCTTCGGCAACTTTTTCAGCTTTGATGCGAGCTTCTTCGGCTTCGGCATGTTCGTCACGTACGGCGTTTACTGCTTCGCGGTCGAAATTGACAGCAGCGAGACGAGCGCTCTTTCCGCTACGGCTACGTAGGTAGCTGAGGAAATTGCGACGAACTTTACTACGGCGAACGATCTGGACTTTTTCAACTAGTGGACTGTTCAGTAAGAAGCTTTTTTCTACACCAACACCACTAGCGATTTTGCGGACAGTGATGCGTGAAGTTTGCTGACCCTTGTTGTCAGTACGGATAACGACGCCCTCAAAAATCTGAATGCGCTCTTTGTTACCTTCCTTGATCTTTTGACTAACGCGTACGGTATCACCGCTACGTACATCGACAACTTGAGCCTTTTTCTGCTCGTTATTAACCTTTTGAATCAATGCAAAACTCATTTTCACTCTCGCTTTACTAGTTTAATATAACAATCAGTGAATGATTATAGCATAGTTCTCGGCTATTTAAAAGGGGTTAAGCGTGTATAATAGACCTATGGATTACAATCAACTAGCATTAGACCTTCACAAACAATACCGCGGCAAAATCACGACAAGCCTGCGTGATAATTCTGAACTCGACAAAGCGAAACTCAGCGCCTACTACACGCCTGGTGTCGCCGAAGTCAGCCGTGCGATCGCAGCAGATGAGAGTCTACTGCCAGTTTACACCTGGACGAACAACCTAGTCGCTGTCATATCGGACGGTTCGGCCGTGCTGGGACTAGGCGACATCGGACCGAAGGGTTCGATGCCGGTTATGGAAGGCAAGGCTCTCCTGTTCAAACATTTCGCCGATATCGACGCCGTGCCGATCATTCTCGACGTTCATACTCCTGATGAGATCGTAGCGACAGTTAGAGCCATCGCGCCGAGCTTTGGTGCCATCAACCTAGAAGACATTGCTGCTCCAAAATGTTTCGAGGTAGAAGAACGCCTCAAAGCCGAACTCGATATTCCGGTCTTTCATGATGACCAACATGGTACGGCCGTCGTGGTGTTGGCAGGGCTGATCAACGCTATGCGTGTTACCGGCAAGAACTTGACTGACTGCAAAATCGTAACTATCGGAGCCGGTGCGGCCGGAACTGCCATTATGAAACTACTCCATAAATACGGAGTTGGCTCGATCGTCGCCGTCGACAGCAAAGGTATCATCGGCGATTCCCGAGACGATCTAAACGATGAAAAGAAGGCTCTACTGCCATATTTGGATGCAACCCATAACGGTTCACTCGATGATGCTGTCGTAGGTGCTGACGTGTTTATCGGAGTTAGCAAACCTGGACTCCTAACGTCAGAAATGATTTCGAAAATGGCCGAACAACCTATCGTCTTTGCTCTCGCCAATCCGACACCAGAAATAATGCCAGACGAAGCCTTGGCTGCTGGCGCCGCCGTTGTCGCGACCGGACGAAGCGATTTTCCCAACCAGGTCAACAACGCTATCGCCTTTCCTGGTATATTCCGCGGCGCGCTGGATAATGGTATCAAAAAAATAACCGACGATCACAAGATCGCCGCCGCTGAAACCATAGCTAGTTTAGTTGACAACCCAACTGCAGAACAAAT
The DNA here is from genome assembly GCA_049643705.1 of Saccharimonadaceae bacterium (SeqCode). Classification (GTDB taxonomy): domain Bacteria; phylum Patescibacteriota; class Saccharimonadia; order Saccharimonadales; family Saccharimonadaceae; genus JBARQK01. The sequence goes on from JBARQK010000017.1 coordinate 1,992, forward strand.
CATCCCATCAGTTTTCGACCAACGTTTAGTTCCGGCTATTGCAGCGATTATTCGCTAAATAGTTTTGTCAAATTAAAATATTCAATCTAGCCTACAACAAGAGATAGATGCGCACGACTAATCTTGCGGTCTGCAATGGCTTCATTCTTATCTGGAAACAAATCGTCGAGCCCACGGTCTATCGCGAGTCGAACAGCGCGTTTTGCCATGTCCGTAACCAGTGGATGTCCTGAAACCTCCTCGGCGGTCAATCGATGTAATTCAGCTATACCGTCACCGATACTCAATTCCGGATTATCAGAAAGTACCATCAACAGTAGTGTCCAGTGGACAAATATCTCTTTACCGCTACTTGTAGTAGCTGGTCCTTCGATACCACCGAGAATTTCTAAATATTTTATAGCTTTTAGAGCTTTTTTACCAAGCTCTTCGGATATCTCGCGCACAAATGTCTCAAATGGAGTCTCGTTTTCTTTGATGCCACCTCCGGGAATATTGAACCTGCCACTATTCTCGCTTTCCAGCAGAATGACTCCGGGAGATTCATTCGGTTCAGTTGGTGGCACCATGATTACCGCTTTGACAGCGCGTCTTACGGGTATTTCGTCGGCACCTGACGGCGCGTTCTCGACCAAACGTAGCATAATATTACTATATTAGCATAGTTTAGCTAATATGTCAATATTGTTGTATGCGGAAACTAAATGACTCTGCTAACTTCTTCGAGTGTTGTCTCACCACGTAGAGCTGCCAGTACCCCAACCTGTTCGAGGGTTAGCATTCCACTTGCCTTTGCTGCTTTTTCGATAGCTTCGGCATGAGCGTCAGCAACATCGCCACGGATAAACTTTTGGATTTCTTCGTTCATGACCATTTGTTCCATGATAACGATGCGTCCCTTGTAGCCAAATGGAACTTCATCAGATGCAACTGGCCGCCACAGTTTAAAATTGTCGAGGTCTGGTATGTCTACATCGGATGGTGCGTCAGCCAAGATACGCTTTACATAATTTCTAGTTGCTTCGTCAGGATCGTATTCCTGTTTGGTCGAATCATGGAGTCGGCGAACGAGACGCTGCGCAATAACCAACCGGACGGCTGAGCTAAATATCGGATTCACACCGATCAGATCGATCATGCGGCTAAAAGCAGCCGAGGTAGAGTTAGCGTGAAAAGATGACATTACTAGGTGTCCAGTGATCGACGCCTGGATCGCCGTACGAGCCGTGTCCTGGTCGCGTATCTCGCCAACCATAACGACATCGGGATCGAGACGCAAAACGCTACGTAGGCCATCAGCAAAGCTCTGACCATGGGTTGTATCTACCGGGATTTGCGCGATACCGGTCAGACCATATTCGATCGGGTCCTCGAGAGTGATGATTTTGCGATCAGACGTATTGAGAGCATTTAGCATGCTATACAGGGTTGTCGATTTTCCGCTACCGGTTGGACCAACCATCAGAACTAGTCCGCGAGGATGCGATATAACTTCGTCGATCTCACGACGCTGCCTATCAGGAATACCGAGTAAATCGAGGTTCAACAGCGACTCATCAAAGTTAAACAGACGCATGACCGCGTCCTGACCGTACATAGTCGGGATAGTCTCGACACGAATATTTAGCAGGTGCGTAGCGCCGTCTTTGACTATCTCCTGCTGGATATGACCAGACTGCGACTCGTTGGCGGCCGATGATACACCAGCTCGACTGGCTAACTCGCCCATGATGACACGGTAGCGATCTTTGCTCAGATGAGCGACTGGATGCAGTGCGCCGTCAACACGCATACGGATACGGATATCCTCGCGCTGATTCTCGACATGGATGTCACTGGCGCCTAGTTTGTCGGCCTGAGTTATCAAAAAGTTAAATATCGCGTCGCTGCTAACGGCGTTTAGCGTCTGCGAAACCTGCGAGATCGTGTCGCTGTCGCCTTCCTTGGCGATCTCGATATCATCGTAGATGACGACCTTTGGCGGGTCGTAGCGATTCATAAATGCTTTGTAGCCGCTATTGCTGATCAGTGAGAATAACGGTGTTTCGCCCCGCTCATTATACTCACGCTGGATCATTTCGATGACAGTCTTTGGCGTCTGAGTTGTCACTCCGAACTGATATGGCTGATCGCCGCCGCCAGCGATGAGGGGAATGATATGGTCCCTATGCATTGCTTCTATGGAAACAATGTTACTGGTCATCGGCAAATTTGACTCGATTTCGCGAGTATCGAGATAAGGAAGCCCTAGTATGTGGGACCGTTGTTCGGTCGACGTTTCTTCTTGGTCGCGCCGACGTTGTTGGATTTCATCTTCGTTCACTAGGCCTAGTCTAGCAAATTGCTTGTGTTTTTTATAGACCTCAGTTGGGTGCTACACTGTTAGAATGCGCGAAATAATTGTAGTTGCCAATAATATCCGATCGACACACAATGTCGGATCGATATTTCGAACTTCTGAAGGATTTGGTGTAACGAAAATAATCCTGAGCGGCTATACGCCGTATCCTGAAATCGATGGCGATACTAGGCTGCCACATATCAGGGAAAAGATCACTGCGCAGATCCACAAAACCGCGTTAGGTGCCGAAAGCATAGTTCCATTTGAGTATCAGCCCGAGCTGGATCTATCGCGACTAAAATCAGAAGAATACCTCATAGTCGGCCTAGAGCTAGACGACCGAGCGATTAACATCAGTGACTATCGCCCCACAGAGAAAATCGTCCTGTTGCTCGGTGAGGAAGTTGAAGGTATACCTAGAGGACTTCGCGATCAATGCGACGACCTGATCGAGATACCGATGCGCGGGCAAAAAGAATCATTCAATGTATCTGTCGCGTGCGGGATTGCACTATATCAACTGTCGAAATAGTTTTCGCTGTTTCCAGCTCATCAGCATAGATACACATCTATGAAACTATTTGAGAGAAGGAGTACTGACTTGCTGGCCAGTTGGTGGCGGAGGCGATGCCTCCGCCACCAAACGATGATCAACCGATTTTCCTCATCTCCTTTTCGGGCGTCCATGGGTTGGGATTGCTGTCAAGATCGGGTTCACGCCCGGTCAACCGCTTGGTGAATCCGCCTTTCGGCTGAGACATCTTGCAGATAGTTCCGCCGTGAGACCAGGCCAAGGTGATGCTGGTCGTATCGCGCGCTACCCGCACCTCGTTGACCTTGAGCCAATTGGCGATCCACATCATCAGCGACACAGTCGCAAACACTCCAGCAAAGGCAAACGGAACAACGATAAAGATCCGCTGTAGCGCACCCAAGCTTCCGCTAGTTGGCAAGAGCAAGGCACCTGCCGGGTCAGCCAACGCCACCACTACGACAGCGAGACCGAACATGAACATGGTGCCTGCAAGAGCGGCAAATGACGCGACGATCTTCTTCCGGTAGATCAGCCTGACGCTGATGAACTGCAACGCGATCATCACAGCGATGACCAAAACCACAATCACAACCAACATAATAAAGAGCTCCTTCTCTCGGGCGCAGGTTGCGCCGGCTCGGGTAGATACCACAAGTTAACTTACTTATAGCATATTACAGGGAATTTTGCAAATCTATTTCAGTATAACACAGTCATCTGACAGTAGTTTCACGAACTCGTCGAGAACAGGGCGGGAGGCTTCGACGCGGAATGGCATGCGTAGTGCCGAAGATTTGTCTTCGCCGAGAACCATGACAACATCGGTTGCGCCCAGGTGACTAGCTGCGATCTTTTTTATGGCTATTAGAACTTTGTGATCATCTGGATCTTTAACATGAAGAAATAGTTTTTTTAATTTCTCAGGTTCGGCTGGAACAGCAGGCGCAGCTGCTACCGACTTTTTCTGAGTTGATTTCTCGCCCGTCGCACCTGCTTTTGTACGTTTTGGCTTTGGCGCTTTATGTTTTTCGCCAGTTGCCTGGTAATCCATCAGCTCCTTGTCGGTAACAATGGTGATCTCGTCAGCGATGATTTTGACTTCATTCGATAGATTGCCCTCGCGGTCCTTGGCACTCACCTTGCCGATAACTTTTATAACCATATCCTGGGCTAGTTGACTGCCAATC
>JBARQK010000018.1:0-13271 GCA_049643705.1 Saccharimonadaceae bacterium (SeqCode)
TTATCGAGCCGGTCGTTCATCGCAACGAACCGACTGTTGACATTCAACTGGTCGGCGGTGCGCTGGGTGGCGAGTCGTTCGTCCAGATCGTCCAACTGCGTCTGGGTGACGTAGTTGTTTGGTGGTGTCGCGATGGATGTCGCGGCCTGAACGGAGTTGACGCTCACGCGTCGCTGCCGCCAGCCGTAGAACGACCCGCGGCCGATGCCAAGGGCGATGGCGACGATGGCGACAAGGCCGACGAGGCTAACGATAGCCACGAGGACGAGGGATTCGGACATATTTCTCCTTGGTGGAGGGATGGACTAAAAACTAGCTATCGCTGTCTACGCGAGCTAGCGATCGGGATACACCCGATACATCGCTCGAGCGCGACACGTCTGGCCAGTTCTAAAAAACAGACCTGTCGTGTCGAGCTCGAATCAACTAGCGCTAGACATTTATGAAATAGCATGATTTGACATGAAATGTTAAGTAGCATCAGTTTCCAGGCATGCAGCATCGCAACGGCTATAACCGCCACTCGCCTAACCCTTCTCACGAATCGGTCATATATTATCATAGTTTGGCTAAAAAGTCAATCGAAAAGGATCGTTTAGGGATAGCCAAGGTGTAAGATCTACCACTGTTAAAGCTTTACGTCAGGATAAATCGCACGCGTTGTATCATCGATATCGCTGCGTAGCTGCGGAAATGGCACACCTTCGCGGGCTGTGACACCCTCAAAAATCCAGAAAACACGCTCGCTATAACCCCAACCACAAGCTGGCGGCATACCGTACTCGAGCATCTCGACATAATCTATATCGAGCATCATCGCTTCGTCATCACCAGAATCGCGCATTTGTTGCTGCTCAACAAACCGATTCAACTGATCGATCGGGTCGTTTAGCTCAGAAAAACCGTTACCCATCTCCGAACCAGCGATGACTGGCTGAAAACGTTGTACGACGTTGCTATTTGTCGGGTCAGCCTTCGCGAGTGGACTGATAAACTTTGGCGTGTTGATCAGCCAGACTGGGCCAGCCACATCCTTGCGAATATGTTTCCATAGCTTATCGATGCCGCGCGGTATGCTGTCGATCTTTTCGACTTCGAGGCTGTTCTCGAGTAGCTTGGTAGCAACTTCCTCGATAGTCGTGTTATAGACATCGATACCATAGCGATCTCTGATGACGGTTGCATAATCCCACACTTCCCATTGCCCACTCATGTCGACATCAAAATCACCGAATTTGAACTGTAAAGTACCGAAAGTCTGCTGCAACACAGTTTTATACATATCTTCCATAAAGGCACGGCCGTCCTGCCAGTTTGCATATGCCCAATACCATTCCATAGCAACATGCTCCGGTAGATGTTCATCGCTATAATTTTCGTTACGAAAACGAGGACCGATATCATAAACTTTTTCAAAACCCGCACCGATCAAACGCTTCAACGGCAACTCATGACTAATACGTAGATAAAAATCCTGATCCAGCGCATCCATGTGCGTCACAAACGGATTTGCGTCTGCTCCACCGGTCGTATGCTCGAGAACTGGTGTATTTACTTCTATGAAACCGTGTTCATTCAAATAGTCACGGGTCGACTGCCAGAACTTGCTGCGACGGACAAACCGTTGACGAACATCAGGATTAACATTCATATCAACATAACGACGGCGCATACGCTCTTCTTTGTCAGTCAACTCGGTTGGCATCGGTCGTAGGGCTTTCGTCAATATCCGCAGTGTCTTTACTCCGACAGAAATCTCACCTGTCTGAGTTCGCATAACCGCACCGTGCGCTTCTATAAAATCACCTGTATCGAGCAATGCGATCTCATTTGGCATCACCAACTCGCTGTGACTACGGTCAGCCGTTTCGTTCGTCTCGCCTTTTCGGATAAATAATTGCAGCGTTTGACCGCCATCGTCCTTGATAACGATAAAGGCTAACTTGCCGAACTTGCGGATCGATACTATCCGTCCTACAACAGATACGCTCTGGCCTTCTAACTCCGTGAACAGCCGATGAATGGTCTCGATATTGTGCGACCGCTCGGTATCACTCGGGTAAGGATCCACGCCGAGAGCTTTTATCTCATTCAATTTTCGTAGTCTCTCGTCTCTGTAATCCTGTAATGTAGCCATAATGGTAATTATACCAGATGATAGCTCTTTGCATTTTTTCGATTCTGGGCGTAGAATGTGCTTAAGCTATTCTATAATGAATACTTGAATAAACATATAATTTGTGATATAATATAAATATGTACTTACCTATCGAGGTAAAACCCTCGGCAAAGAGATACTACAAAGATGAAGAACCTCAATCTAACAGATTACGAGGCGCTCTATTAGCCAAGCTTGGTGCACATGCCGAAACTGCGACCATGTATGTGGAACCCTCGATCGCTAGCCTCCCAGCCCCAGAACTCACGCCGTTAGATCCCTACCGAGACCGAGGTGAGGATACGTTATTTGTCGGCGACCCTAGAACAATCAATGATATCGTTAGTGTCCCATTCGTCGAAGAAAGCGTACCAATAGATCTCTTACCTTTACTAACAGACCTGCAAAGAGCTTTAGCCTCTGCACGGTACGCTATATATGAAGATGACCCTGAACATCTCTATAAAAGCCTGGGCGATATAAGGAAATCTGTAGCTGCCGTTACGCGCGAAGCGGAAACTAGTGGTTCATCGCCAGAGGTTTCGAAATACATAGATGATGCAAATAGCCTGTTAAGTGAATACAGCTTAGCTGCCTAAGCGATACTCTGAACCGAGTAAGTAATACTACCCTTTGGCGTGGCTATAGTAGCTGCGTCGCCAACTTTTTTGCCCATGAGCGCTAGACCGATCGGTGACTCGTTGCTGATCTTGCCGTCTAGTGGATTTGCTTCAACAGGTCCAACGATAATGTATTCAACACTCTTTGAGCCGGTTTTTAGTTCGACTTTACTACCAACAACAACTGACGATGACTTGCGAGCCTTGATGATCTCGGCGTTAGTTAGGATATCCTCAATCTCGGCGATTCGCGTCTCGACTAGACCCTGCTCTTCGCGGGCGCTATCGTACTCGGCATTTTCAGACAGGTCGCCATAATCGCGAGCTTCGGCGATCTTGTCGGCGATACGGGCACGTTGACCCTTTAGATCGGTCAATTCAGCCTCTAACTCGGCTTTACCTTCTTTGGTGATTTGAAAAGTTTTCTTCATAAATTTATTACCTCTATTTTATATTTCGCACAAATCACCACTTTAAAGAGGAGTTTTATCTAAACTTCTACCCTCCTCCAAGGCGGCTCATTTGAGCGAGTCACCCTAGTCTAGCAAGTAGTGTTTCGACTGTCAATAGTTCTGTATTGTCAGTGGTACGAGGCTTATACTCAACGCTGTTTTGCTCGATTGTTTTTGGCGAAATAACCACGCGGTGCGGAATACCCATCAGGTCTGCGTCAGCAAATTTTGCTCCAGGTCTTTCGTCACGATCATCCCAAATAGTCTCGATCCCTGCTGCCTGCAGTTGATCGTAGAGCTTTTGCGCCTGGTCATTAACGTCACCGATCGAAACTAGATAGACGCGTGCCGGTGCGATACTTTCTGGCCAAACAATTCCTTTGTCATCAGCAAACTTCTCAACAACAACACCCATAGCGCGCGTTATGCCAATACCATACGAACCTAGATACAGCGATTGCTGTTTTCCATCTGAGTCAACGTAGTATAGCCCCATCTCGTCGGTTTTCTGCGTGCCAAAGTTAAATATATTGCCAACTTCGGCAGTTTTCACCTTTTCCAGCTCATCACGAGAAATACCGAGCTCGGCTACCGCCTCATCAATTACTTCTTCGTTAACGGCGATGTTCTTTTCGCGGTGCAGATAGATGATGTCCTCGCCGGCATCACAGATAGTCTGAAACTCATGTGAGAATTTCGTGAAGGCTCCGCCACTAGCGAATGTTACGTAAGTTTCCTCACCAATGCCCAGGCGATTAAAGACATTTTTGTATGCCTCGATAGCCCCGTTGTAGTACTGCTCCATGTCCGCTGCATTTGCATGCAACGAATACATGTCTTTCATGACAAACTCACGGCCACGCATGATACCACTCTTTGCGCGTAGCTCATTCCTCATCTTTGTCTGGAACTGGTAGACACTCACTGGGAGATCTTTGTAGCTACGAACGTAGCCCTTCAGCATCTCAACGATAGGCTCTTCGTGGCTCCATCCAAGACCAACCTGAGTGCCGTCCTGCAAGGATGACTTAAACCAAATATCAACGACTTTTTCGTCCCAACGACCTGTCTTTTCCCATATTTCCTTGCGCTGCAGGCTAGTCATCAACAATTCACTACTCTGGATGGCGTTCATTTCTTCGCGTACGATCTGTTTTATCTTTTCGATAACCCGGAGACCTAGTGGTAGATACGCGTATGCACCTGCCATTTCCTTGTAAACAAACCCAGCCCGGATCAATAGCTGAGCGTTTTTTGCCACCTCATCAGATGGTGCGTCTTTCAGTGTCTTTGTGAAGTTTTGCGATAATCTCATTGTCTTATTCTATAATCTTTGTACCAGATTGACCAGATAGAGCATTCTCAACAGATTTTGCAGCCCCGGCATGGGCGATGTAAACGCTAACGCCGCGATCGAGCGCCAGGCGTGCAGCGTATATCTTGCTATCTACTCCACCCTTGCTGTAACCTGAACCTGGACCGTGCTTGACGTGCTGGTCGATATCGCTCAGCGAAACTTCGTTCAAACGATATTCACTCGCCAAACCAAAGTCAGCCTTGATGCCGTCTTGATCTGTCAGTAACACTAGCACCTCCGCCCCGAAAAGACCCGCTATCTCTGCCGCTAACTTGTCATTATCGCCAAAAGATATCTCCTCTGTTGTAATAGCATCGTTCTCATTAACGATTGGCACAGCGTTATAATCCCAAAGAGATTGCAGACTACTTCGCAGCGTCTTTCTGCTAGCCGCTTCGCTCAGTTCCCTACTCGTCACCAAAACTTGACCCACAGATAATGGCGCTATCGCTTCGCGCCATCGCCGTAACAGCCCGACCTGACCCATCATCGATAAAGCCTGCAGATCATGGATGTCATTTGGTCTAGTGTTCAAACCAACTGAACGCATGCCAAAACCGATCGCACCAGATGTTACGAGGATAATTTTATAGTCACCGGCCATGGCTTTGATGCTAGTGGCGATTGCATCGAAAGTTTTACTAGGTCGCTCGTCGGCGCCTATCAGAGTGCTAGTGCCGACCTTTATGACCAGGCACGGCCTGTCGTCAGCTGTCATCTCACAAATACCAGATAAAACGCGATAATGTTTTTAATCATGTGAACCAAAACTCCCGCCCAGATCGAGCCGGTCTTTTCGCGGATAAAACTGAGGACCATACTCAAGACAAAAACATCGACGCCGACATTCCATTGACCGTGGGCGACCGCAAACAACAGACTACCGATCAGCGCGTTGATCCAAAACGGCACGTGATAGCGCTTTAGCTTCCCAAATAACCAACCGCGCATGATTATTTCCTCTGAGATCGGGGCGACAACAGCAAACAGCATAAACGCCATTATCAGCTCGACACCATACAGGCTAGATCTCACCCCTAGCTCCTGGGTTTGATTTATATCAAAGCTAGAGATTAGCGTGACGGCTAGATAGAGTACTACCGCAGATAATATGAAATATGCCATAAAGGCCAGGATAGACACCGATATATCGGTCCAGCTGAGAGATCTCTGCAACCCTAGTTCTCTGAGTGACGTTCGGTGCTTTATAGTCAGCCAGGGTACGGCGATAACCATAGCGATCAACAGAACTCGATATGCCGTATCCAGCGAGACCCTACTCGCAGTCGTGTCGGCGATAACGAACCCGAGGTCTCTCAGCAAAACCATCACAGCTACGAGAAAATGCTGCAGGAAAAATACTGCCACTATCAGCCAGAGCACGACAGTTACTGGCTTGATCCACGTTTTTAGACGCAATCGAGCGGGTTTCTTAACCGAAGAGTTTACCAATGTCGACCACCGTTATTAGAAGGATGAGTCCGATTAATACCATAAAGCCAGTGCCATGGATCTTTTCTTCAGTCTCTTTGAGTAGTTCTTTCTTGCGAATTTTATACAGTGCCGTCACGAACCAGCGACCACCGTCAAGCGCCGGGATCGGCAAGATATTCATGACTGCTAGTGATAGCGATATGATCGCCGCGACTAGTACAACGTGCGTCGGACCCGCCTTTTCGGCAGCCGGGAAAATCGTTCCAAATATTCCGACCGGGCCAGCAACACTATTACGTGCGTCGTTAAGGTTCTGTTTTGCCTGGTCGCTAGCAGATTTATCACCGCTAAACTGCATAATTGCACCACTAACAGATTTATATAGCAGATCACCCAGTCCCTTTACTGTCTCGTAGGACAACTGGACGGTCGTGCCGACACCGATAACTGGAGCGGACCAAGTAGCCCTGATCTCCTCTCGCTGCACCTGATTTACCCCTAGATAGCCTTTTTCCGGATCGTCGCGCAACTGAACGTTGAGTGTTTGCTCGCTGCCAGCCCTACTGTAGACGACTGGCACGTTGCGACCCTTGTTCTGTGCCGTTAGCTTTGACAGCTCCTCCGTTGACGGTACCTCACTGCCCGCTATGGACAGTATCTGGTCACCCGCCTTGAGGCCGGCCTGTTCCGCTGGACTATCCTTTGCGACATTAGCCAGCTCAACAGGCTGCTTTGTGACGACGGTATCACCAGGAACAGTAAACTGGTTCGGTAGAATTTTTGGTAAACCAGTCAGAGCGAGGACCGTAAACAACACGGCCGCTACCAGCCAGTTCATCATCACGCCAGCCAGCAAGATCTTGGTTTTCTGCCAGAAAGTAGCAGCGCCATAGTCGCCTTTGCCCGAGGCGGCATCGTTTTCGCCCTGGAGTTTAACGAAACCGCCTAGCGGTAGCCAGTTAACGCTGTATTCAACGTCTTTACCTAACCAACTCTTTTTGATCTTTTTACTCCACGCTTTTGGCGGAAAACCTACACCGAATTCCTCGACGACAACACCGTTGCGACGCGCCGTTATTGCATGCCCCAACTCATGAGCTACAACCAATAAAGTCAAGACTATCAAGCCCAAAATAACACCACTGATCAGTTCCATCTATCCTCCGAACCTTCTCTTACGACTAGAATATTCATTTAGTATAACGCTTACGTCGTCCTTTGTCATCTCTGGCCAGAGCTTATCTATAAACATCAGTTCGCTATAAGCGCTGCGCCAAAGCATAAAATTGCTCAACCTCTGTTCGCCACTAGTGCGGACTATCAAATCGCATGGCGGAACTTCTGGTGCATATAGATTCTGGTTGATTAGCTCTACCGTAACATCATCGCTAGAAACACCGCTAGCTACAATATTCTGAACGGCTTCGACTATTTCTTGTTGCCCGCCATAGTTCAGACAGAGCAGCAGCTCGCCGCCCGTTAGATGCGCGGTTTTTGCTTCGGCACTATCGATCGCTTTGATCAATTTTGGATCTAAACCCTCTCTGGAACCGGCTACCCTCAGTCGAACATTATTATCAATCATAACTTTGATATCGGTTTTCAGCACTCGTAGCAATAGGGCCATTAGTTTATTAACCTCGTCCTCGTCGCGTTTCCAGTTTTCAGTGCTAAAAACATAGGCCGAGGCGTATTTAACGCCACGACGCAAAGTCTCTAGTAAAACATCTTGGATCGAGTTATACCCCGCCAAATGACCCTCATACGGTGGCAGACCATGTTTTTTAGCCCACCGCCTGTTACCGTCAATGATAAAACCTATATGAATCGGCATTTTGTCCATAACACTATCATACCACTTTCGCAGCTTGACTTTTTATACTGTTTATGCTAATATTATACAATATGACACACACCAAAATCGAAGACCCCTCAACATTCTCATACCAAAACGACTACCCTGGCTCCGAGCAACTGATTCAGTCAGATAATAAGGAAAGGCCTTCCGTAGCTCAGCTAAGTGCATTGGCCATGCAATTAACACTTCATGAACTATCCAAGCTTGCGAGTCCGGGCAATAGACGCAAAACACTTAGAGGACTTGGGGTTGCCTCAGGACTACTAAGCGTGGCTTTCGCAGCAGGAAGATTTTCCGCACCTACAAATGAACAAGCCCCCACTCAGCCGGTGGTATCTGTGGGTGAAGTTGCTGCCCCTAATGTTCAGCCAAGCACTGCAATAGAGACTGACGCCACCTCGTTGGAGACATTAACCCCACAGGAGCGTAAAGCGATAGACAGGGCTGCCAAAACGGCCGCACTCCACTCCCTAGATGGATACCGAGCCATGCGCAAAGAAGAAAGGAAGCCCTTTGATCCAAGCGGTACTCTCACGATCACTTCCCGAGATAACAATAACTCATTCGAAGGCAGTATACTCAGCAATGACCCCCTAACGGGCGGTGGTAAGACGAGACACAGAGACTCTAGTTATTTCACACGATCTCTATCGCCAGAAGGCACGGTAGTAACTTTTGAAATAACGGGCCGAAGCTATGATACAGATAAAAAATCTAAGATTTTAGATAGAACATCTACCTCTCAAAGCACTACTCTTGTTTTCTCAAATCCAAATACAACCGATCTCAAAACAACCTTCACGGCACAGGAAGCTGAAGAGCTAATAAATAGTAAAAACACCCATCTCACTCAGGTAGAGGGTTTTTATTATAGCCCCGATGATGGCGACAGCCATACAGTAAAGATAAGTCCGGAAGGAACGTTGAGTACAGTTAGTCTATCAGGAGATAAGGAGGCCCAAAAGACACTTAGCAATACCATTACTCAGTTTGACAACAAGGCTACAGACTAAACTGTCAGCACATCTTTTTCTTTGGTTCTAAATGCTTCGTCGATCTTTGTCTGGAAAGTGTGCATCAGCGCATCAATAGACTTGTCGCCCGCCCTAACGTCGTCTTCGCTCATTTCCTTGGCTTCTTTGCGACGTTTCATGTCTTTTTGGGCGTCTTGTCGGATGTTCCGTAGAGCTATCCTGGCGTCCTCGACTTTGTCGGCGATCTGTTTGACTAGCTGATGACGCCTCTCTTCTGTTAGTGGAGGTACCGGCACGCGAACGACACGACCGTCATCGCTAGGGTTTAGTCCTAGACTCTGATCTTCGCGGATTGCTTTTGCAACAGCCGAGATAGTACTAGGATCAAACGGGGTTATTTGCAACAACTGCGCTTCAGGCGCAGTGATATTGGCCACCTGGTTGAGTGGCATCTTTGAGCCGTAGACCTCGACCACTAGTCCGTCGAGCATGCCTGGATGTGCCCTGCCAGTCCTGACTTTCTTTAGTTCATCACCAAAATGGTCTAATGCCTGATTCATCTTTGATTCATATGGTTTAGTGTCAAACATAATTTTCTACCTCTTTCTTCAAATATAATTATAGTCCATCATCGATAAATATCACAGAATGAACGATTTGCCATAGGCTGATGCTTAAGCTAAAATTACATACATGAATGAGGAACGTGAGCAAACTGAAAGCGGGAGCCAGCCTGCCGCATCGATTGACGAGCAGATTGCTGCGGAAAACCTAAAAATATACCAATCAGCCCAAAAACAAAAAGCTGTCAAAAAATCAAAAGGTGTCGGAAGTTTTTTAAAATCGCATCCGAAATCCGCAATCATCGGCGCAGTTGTCGCTCTAGTTGTAGTTACCGGTATGATCGGTCTGATTCTCCGACCCAACGCGTCAAACACCGAGCTTGCAAAAGTCGAAGAAATGCCAGAGATCGAAAGAAAAACTGACTATTCTACCAAAGACACTGACGGCGACGGCTCGGTAACTCAATCCGACGAAGACGCAGAGATCGAGAAGATCACGAACGATACTGGCTACAGTAGCTATTCGTCTGGCGATGATGAAGAAACCGACCCGCTCGTCAAAGATGAGCTAGAGAAAACCGGAGGTGACGGCTTTATAGACGATAATCTAGGAGACACCACTGGAGGCGAAGGCCCTTCTGATCTATCGAACACACCGAAAGAGTCCCTATTAGAAGAGCCGGAGCCAGAGACGACCAACGAAGATGCTCCGCCCGAAGAGGCTGATCTGTCTGAATCTGAGATACCGACAGATATCGGAACTCCTACAGGCAACCTCAACAAGAACTCCTTTACTATTGCCAGTTGGAATGCTTACTACCTTAGCTCGCCCTCGAACGTTGCAAATGGCGCTGCAGGCGTAGGTTCGAAAGCTCAGATAATCGGTTTTCAGGAGCTACACAGGACAGACCGTCGTAGAGCTATGCGCGACAAGATGCTCTGCGCTAGCTGTGCTTTCTCTGGTTATGTCAAAGACTACACCAGCTCAGGATCATCCCCTGCTAGCGTAGCGATAATCTGGCGTAAAGACCGTTTCAGCATGAACTCTGCTGGTTACTACAAAGTTTCGAGCACAAGCGGTGGAGTCTCTGGCAAATGGATCGCCTGGGTCAAGCTCCGCGACAAAAATACCAATAAGCTATTCTACGTAGTGAATACTCACGCTGTATCAGGGATCGAATCGAGCGGCAGACCTAGCGTCGGAGGGAGTCGCCTTGCCAACTATGTCAATCATATGAATGTTTTAACGGCAAAGATAAAAGCTATGCAGCAAGAAAATATACCGCTATTGCTTACTGGCGACTTCAACGTCAATCATAGATACGATGCCAAAGTTAAATACAAGGACTTCCCTTTCAAACGACTCGGCGCTATCGGCGTACACAGTAATTGGTATAACTTTGAACCATTATCAAAGAACGGCATATCAAAAGATGCCGAGACACACGGTAGCGGATCACGACTCATCGACTACATATGGACGTCCGACCGCAAAGACACAGAGGTAGTATCTACGTCGATATCATCAAATAAATATGGCTCAGACCACCGCGCAGCATACCTGACGGTAAATCTCACTCCCTGATACATAAACAATCATCCCTGCCGTATGACAGGGATGATTGAAACACAAATTCCTAAAAAGCTAAGGTATTATTCGCTAACACCTAGTTCAATTCGCTTGAACTGACGGACGACGATGTTTTCGCCTAACTTTGCAACAGCTTCTTTGATATGCTGTTCGACAGTTTTCTTGTCATCTAGGATGTACGGTTGGCTGAGCAGCACTTTCTCGGCAAAGTGCTTTTTAACCTGACCGTCGATAATCTTTTCAACCATATCAGCAGGCTTACCCTTGAGCGCTTCGCTGGCCTTGGCCTCTAGCTTAAACTTCTCGACGTCCTCGGCTGGAATATCAGCTTCAGTAGCGTACAGTGGGCTCATAGCGGCGATCTGCATAGCGACTTCGTGCGCCAGTGCCTTAAAGTCGTCTAATCTAGCAACAAAATCAGTCTCGCAGTTAACCTCAACGATAACGCCGATCCTGCCAGAATGAACGTAGCTCTCGATCAAACCTTCTCTGGCTTCACGATCACCTTTTTTCTCGGCTCGTGTCAGGCCTTTTTTTCGCATCGCTTCTAGCGCTTTGTCAAAATCGCCTTCTGCATCGATCAAAGCCTTTTTCGCATCGGTCAAGCCAACGCCAGTTAGATCTTTGAGTTTTTTGATATCTTCAATTGAAATAGACATTTTATTCTCCAAATTTATACTGTTTTTTGAGCCAGGCTAAAATTATTTAGTTGGCGCTGGTGCTTCTGCTTTAGCCTTGGATGCATCGGCAGCCTGAGCAAAATAGTCGAGTAGTAGTGACAGGCCTTTGATAGCGTCGTCATTACCGGGAATAACGTAATCGACGAGACTAGGATTGGCATTTGTGTCGACGATAGCGACTACAGGAACGCCGAGCACACGAGCTTCCTTGATGGCGTTAGCGTCCTCGATAGTATCGAGTACGATTACGACACCCGGTTTGCCGCTCATGTCTTTGATGCCACCATATTTGACGTTCAACAGATCAATCTCTTCTTGGAATCTCTGGACTTCGAGCTTGTTGTAGCGTTTGTCCAGATCACCACTAGCCATACGACGTTCGAGGTCTTTGAGCTTGCGAACCTGAGCAGTTACGGTAGCGACGTTTGTTAGCATGCCACCGACCCATCGTTCGGTTACAAATGGTTGGCCGGCTTTTTCGGCGGCTGCCCGAGTGATGTCTTTGGCTTGCTTTTTCGTACCGACAAATAGCACCGGCTTGCCGCTGGCGGCGACTTTAGCAATAAATGGCAAAGCCTTTTCTAGCCCCTCGACGGTTTTAGTCAAGTCAATGATATGACTTTCCTGACGTTTACTGTGTATGTAAGGCGCCATTTTCGGGTGCCAACGGCTCGTTTTGTGTCCAAAATGAACACCAGCTTCGAGCAAAGCTTTAATATCAACCTCTACGGCCATGATATTACTCCTTCTACTTCACCTCGCGCGCCTGTATGTTCAGGAGTAATCACGCGAAGGTTGCTTCATTAAAATTTATTACCGGTCTATTCTACCCCATATCAACACCTTTGACAAGAGGACGGCTTTACGTTACAATGCGTAAGTTATGAAAAGCAGTATTCACCCACAAACCTATCGCCCGGTCGTATTTAGCGACGATATAGCGGGCTTCGCGTTTTTGACACAGTCAACAGCGCAGACGGACGAGACTATCAAATGGGAAGATGGCAACAGCTACCCATTGGTCAAAGTCCACATTTCATCAGCTTCACACCCGTTCTTTACAGGTGAAGAAAAGATCATCGACACCGAAGGCCGCGTCGATCGATTTAAGGCTCGTGCCGCCGCCGCTGAAAAGCGCAAAGCCGACCTAGCTAATAAAGCTAAAAAACAGGCTGCCAACAAGGCAAAGAAAACTTCAACCGAAAAATAACTTTTTCGTAAAAAGAGGCCAAGCTACACGCTAGGCCTCTTTTTATATATAATAGGATGAGCAATGACAAATATTAGCCTAAATTTGAACGACCTAGGTATCGAAAAATCCGAACTGACGGATTTTCTATCGCGTCCGGACGCCTTTGCTGATCCTGATTATGCCAAGAAGAATCGCCGTTTGGTCGAACTTGATGAGCTCATCGCTACCGGTAATCGACAGGCTGAGTTGCGCGATCAGATCAGACAAGCCTACGAACTATCCGACAAGGGCGACGAACTAGCTGAACTGGCCAAGCTCGAGCTACCGGAACTAGAGACTGAACTAGCCGAACTAAACGAAAAACTCTTTACATTATTGACGCCAAAAGATCC
>JBARQK010000019.1:0-21949 GCA_049643705.1 Saccharimonadaceae bacterium (SeqCode)
CCGACGCGGGCCGCTCCCAAAGCGTATAAATACTTTAATCCGAAGATCATATGCGGTATTAGACACCGTTTCCGGTGCTTATCCCTCACTTTGGGGCACGTTCCCACGCGTTACTCAGCCGTCCGCCGCTCGCCATCACTTCTCACTTCAGCTCGAAATTAAAAGATAAGGGTTCGAGAAATAGAAATCGGGTATAAAACCATTTCCTATTTTCAAGCCCCTTGTCCGTTTCGAACCAAGGTGAGAAGCATGCTGCCGCTCGACTTGCATGTGTTAGGCACGCCGCCAGCGTTCATCCTGAGCCAGGATCAAACTCTCCATTAAAGTGTACGTTTTACTAAACGTACAAAAAAAGGAATTTACTGACGAAAAATTTTTTGTTGCACAACTAAATTGTTAAATTACTCGCATCTGCTCCGTTTCTACTCCACGTAGACTTTAAATAAATCGCATGATTAGCGAACAGACTGTAGATCATGTTATACAATTTTTGAGCATTGGTCAAGAGTATATTCAGGTTATTTCGTAGCGAAAAACACAACCAAGGCAATAATCGATCCCAAAGCTCCCCCAACTGCGACTTCAGCGATGCTGTGTCCGTGAGCTATTCTAGGTTTTTTAACCTTACTTTTTTGCTCTACTATCAACTCATTTAATGCGTCGCCCTGATCTCCAGATGACTTTCGCACCATCACGGCGTCGTAGACAACGACAGCCGCGAACCAAAGGGATATTCCGAACAATGCACCGTCTATGCCTTCATTGAGGCCTACACTGGCCACCAGTGCAGCGAGCGAGGCAGTATGGGCGCTCGGCATGCCACCAGAAGGCAGTACAAGCCTGTTCGGGATCGGCTGGCCTAGTACCTTGCGCTGCTTGTTGTAGTTCGCAAAGATCAGTCGCTTGGCGAGCTCTGCCATGAACCACGCTAGCCCCGGAACCAATATATAAGCGATCATGACTTCTCTGCTTCTTCCTCCGGCTCATCGGCTATTACCTTCTCGTCGATCAAACCGATCGATGATACAACATCCCCTTCAGCCATTCTCATCACCCTAACGCCCTGAGTCGTACGACCGAGCGTCGGAATACCCTTTAATGCAACACGTATCGTTTGACCGTTTTCTGATATCAACAACGCTTCTCTCATGTCAGGGTAGATAGTCTGAACCGACATGATCGGACCGGTCTTTGCCGTAACGACGGCGGCCTTGATACCAACACCACCACGCTTGTGACTAGGGAAGTTTGCAACCTTTGTGATCTTGCCATAACCATTGCAACTAATAACCATCAGCATCTGTGAGTCATCTTCTGCTATGTCCATCCCAACAACACGATCACTTGGTCGCAGTCTGACGCCGCGGACACCACGAGCCGAACGGCCCATCGGCCTTGCGTCCTTTTCATTAAACCTAACGGCCTGACCTGCTGAAGTCGATATGATCACGTCATTATTACCGGTTGTTTTCTTTATCCACTTTAATTCATCACCGTCATCGAGATTAATAGCAATCAGACCATTGTTACGAATGTTCGCATAATCTTTGATCGGAGTCTTTTTAACAGTTCCTTTCGTGGTTGCCATGAACAAGTAACCCTCTTCGCCAGAACCCTTCGGTAGGCAGATAATCGATGTAATTTTCTCATCAGGCTGCAGCTGCAAGAGATTAACCGCCGCAACACCCTTGGCGTTCAAGCTGGCAGCAGGCACTTCGTATGCCTTAAGCCTAAAGACACGGCCCCTATCTGTAAAGAACAGCAGATAGTCGTGAGTACTCGTAGGGATAAGCTGCGTGATGACGTCTTCTTCTTTGGTTGTCATACCGCGCTTGCCCTTGCCTCCGCGATTCTGTCTTCGATAATCGCTAGCTAATGTGCGTTTGATGTAGTTTTCTGTTGTAAGTAGAACAACTGACTCTTCTTCTGGAATGAGCTCTTCATCGCTAAATTTACCAAGCTCATGGTTAATGATTTGCGAACGACGCTCATCGCCATACTTCTCTTTCATTTCGAGCAGCTCGACCTTGATAATATCCAGGATCTCTTTCTCGTCGGCCAAGATTTCTTGTAAACGAGCAATCGTCTTTAGTAATTCGTTTAGCTCATTTTCGATGGCATCGCGCTCTAGGCCTGTTAGTCGACGAAGCTGCATGGCGAGAATTGCCTGCGCCTGAATTTCACTTAGGCCAAACTGGATTACCAATTTTTTCTGCGCTTCGTCAGTTGTCTTGCTGCCGCGAATAACGCGGATTACTTCATCGATATGATCAAGGGCAATTTTGTAACCTTCGAGGATATGAGCACGCTCTTTTGCTTTTCGAAGTTCATATTCAGTACGACGTCGAACCACTTTTTGGCGATGTTTGATGAATTCGCTAAGCATTTCCTGTAGGCCCAAAATACGTGGCTGGATACCATCGATGAGGGCAAGCATGTTGTAATTAAAGCTTGTCTGTAACGCAGTCATCTTGTATAGCTGGTTCAGTACTTTCTTTGGATAGCCGTCCTTCTTTACTTCGATAACAACGCGCACCGATCCACGTGCACTCTCGTCGCGAAGGTCGCTAATAGCCGTGATCTTTTTATCTCTAACGAGTTCGGCAATCTTTTCAATAAGTGTTGCTTTATTTACACCATATGGTACCTCAGTCACAACGATCTGGTGGCGGCCTTTCTTGGTTTCTTCGATAGCCGCAACAGCACGAATCATTACACTACCGCGACCGGTCTGGTAGGCCTGCTTCATTGGAGCGCCACCATAGACAATAGCACCTGTTGGAAAGTCTGGGCCCTTTACGTGCTTTAGGAGGTCATCGAGTATAGCGTCTTCGTTATCAATCAGCTCGATCGAAGCGTCGACCAATTCACACAAGTTATGTGGCGGAATGTTGGTCGCCATACCGACAGCAATACCAATTTGGCCGTTTAATAGTAGGTTTGGAACCTTTGCAGGGAGAACTGTTGGCTCCTGTTTTGAACCATCGTAGTTATCGCGAAAATCAACAGTTTCTTTTTCGATGTCGATGACCATTTCGTCAGCAATCTTTTGCAGACGAGCTTCGGTATAACGATAGGCGGCTGCAGGGTCACCGTCCATTGAACCGAAGTTTCCCTGGCCTTCAACCATAGGGTAACGAAGTGCCCAGGGCTGCGCCAAACGAACCATCGCGTCGTAGATGGACGAGTCACCGTGAGGGTGGAAGTCACCCATGACTGA
Organism: Saccharimonadaceae bacterium (SeqCode); assembly: GCA_049643705.1. Taxonomy (GTDB): domain Bacteria; phylum Patescibacteriota; class Saccharimonadia; order Saccharimonadales; family Saccharimonadaceae; genus JBARQK01. The sequence continues at coordinate 3,221 of JBARQK010000019.1, forward strand.
ACCGACAACGGTTGCACTTTTACGGAACTTCGCACCGGCACGCAGGCCGTCGCGGTTCATAGTGTGGAGAATGCGACGGTGGACAGGCTTTAGGCCGTCACGGACGTCCGGCAAGGCACGGTCAATAATAACGCTCATCGAATACTTTATGAAACTGTCTTCCATAACGTCTTCAACTGTGCGATGCTCGAGACCTTTTACTGGTTCTGGCACTTCGTATATATTTTCTTCGTTTGCTGCTGTGTTGTTTTCGTCCATACTATACGTCCAATTCCTCTATATCTAAGTATTTTGCGCGGGTTTGAATAAAAGCCTTACGTAGCGATACTTCGTCACCCATTAGCTTGGTAAAAATAGCGTCGGCGTTCTCGGCATCTTGAACCCGCACCTGAATAAGTACGCGGTTCTCCGGATTCATAGTAGTCTCCCATAGTTGCGTTGCATCCATCTCACCTAGACCCTTGAATCGCGAGATCGTTACGCCAGCTTGCTTCATTTTGTCGTCAGTTTCAATTACTGTCGTGCCCCGCTCTTTCTTGTCGGCGATAATCTCATCAAGAATTCGGTCACGTTCGTCATCATCGAATGCATATTGCTTTTTTTGACCACGGTTAACGCTATAAAGCGGTGGCTTCGCTAGATAAACATAGCCGCCCTCAACGATCTCGCGCATATAGCGGAAGAAAAACGTTAAAAGCAACGTCGAAATGTGGCTACCATCGACATCGGCGTCAGTCATAATGACAATTTTGTGGTAACGAAGGCCATTGATATCAAACTGCTCGCCGATACCAACCCCAAAAGCCTGGATCATGGCAACGATTTCTTTGTTGGCAAACATTTTATCGAGACGAGCACGTTCCGTATTAAGCACCTTGCCACGGAGTGGCAAAATAGCCTGGGTTCGGTTATCGCGGCCTTCTTTGGCCGAACCAGCCGCCGAGTTACCCTCTACGATATAAATCTCAGATTCTGATGGGCTTTTACTAGAACAATCCCAGAGCTTACCGGGCAGTCCCATGCCGTCTAGGGCGCCTTTTCGTAATACGTTATCGCGAGCGGCACGGGCTGCCTTGCGGGCACGTGCTGCCAGGAGCGCTTTACCGACAATTTTCTTGGCGACTTCTGGGTTTTCTTCGAGGTAATATGCGAAATACTCGTTCATAACCTGCTCGACGTAGCGGCGAACCTCAGGGTTGCCTAACTTGTTTTTGGTCTGACCTTCGAATTGAGGATCTGGTAATTTTACAAGCAGAACTGCCGTGAGTCCTTCGCGAACATCGTCGCCACTCAAGTTCTCTTCTTTTTCTTTGAGCAGTCCGCTCTTTCTAGCATAATCGTTTATAACGCGAGTAAGGGCCGAACGGAAACCGATCAAATGCGTACCGCCATCAGGCGTTAAGACGTTGTTTGCGAATGGCCTAACGGTCTCGGTGTAACTATCATTATATTGGACAGCTATCTCAACTATAGAGTCGTCAACTAGCTTCTCTACGTAAAAGATACTGTCTCCAACAACTTCCTTGCCAATATTGAGATTCTTTACGTAGCTCTTGATGCCACCTTCAAAATAAAACGCAGCCTTCTCGCCCGTACGCTCATCGACAACCGAAGCATAGACGCCCTTTGTTAGATAAGCCTGGTGTCGGAGATAGCTATAAACCCATTTATAGTCAAACTCAGTGGTCTCTTTGAATATAGTCGCATCCGGATAAAATGTAATTGTCGTACCGCGCGGCCTATCGGTTTTTCCTAATTTCTTTAGTTCAGACTGAGGCACGCCTATACAAAACTCCATGCTATACAGTTGACCGTCTTTTACGACTTCAGCTACTAGTTTAGTAGATAAGGCATTGACTACGCTCGAACCAACTCCGTGTAGACCGGATGATACTTTGTATCCACCGCCGCCGAACTTGCCTCCTGCATGCAAAACCGTCAGAACGGTTTCGAGAGTGCTTTTCCCTGTCTTGGCGTGTTTATCAACCGGGATACCTCGGCCGTCATCCGAAACCTTTATGCCCCCGTCTGCTAATATCACAATATCTACCCTACTAGCAAAACCGGCAATAGCCTCGTCTACACAGTTATCGGCTATTTCTTTTATTAGATGGTGTATACCATCATAGCCAGTACTACCTATATACATGCCTGGTCGTTTACGTACCGGCTCTAAACCCTCAAGAACTTGAATTTGTGTACCATCATAAGATGAGCCGTCTGTTTTTTGTTTAGCCATTATCCCTCTCTTTTCAGTCACTAACTGCTATTTACAATATCCCTATTATACAGCACAAAAATTGTTCACTCAAGCCACTTGCGCTGAACATATTTCTTATGCTAAACTTCGGATGAGAGGTATAATCAAAAAACAAAAAAAATAGGATCTGCTATGTTCAGAAGAATCGTGTCGAATCTTTCATTTAGTCCAGCATTGGTTGGACAACTGGGTTTCTATGCCAAGCGCCTGAGAGGCGAAGAGACAACACGCCGTATCGGACTTATCTTTACCGCCCTTGCTTTGGTTGTCCAGTACTTTGCAGTTTTCTCACCTCCCGAATCCGCCAATGCTTCGAGTGCCAACAGCTTTGTGTCTGGTGGAGTAAAGAGCGTTTCCGAGTTTGTAAAGTATTACGATAGCAATCATAACAACATCAAAGATCTCTTTAATTCACTGGGAATTACCAAAAATGAACTCGAAGCTGCTAAAAAGCAGACCGTCAATTCAAAAGGTGTCTACTCGTGGGGGCTTCAGTCCCGATTTAGCAAATCTCAAGGCGAAGGTTCATACTCCGTAAATAAGGACGGAGATAAAGGAACCCGGAACTTTCACTATCGTCCTCTGAGCCTCTGGGATACTGGTGGCAATGTCAAAAACGGGTCAAACTATACTATGTTTGTAGGAAAATCAAGCAAACTTGGCTGGTTCGCTATCATCGACATATGCGGCAATCTAGTGACGAAAACTCCTCCGGCCAAGCCAGAATGTCCAAAAGGAACTGTTGGGGTATACCCAAAATGTACCCAACCACCATCGGCGCGATGCGATTACTTAAAGATATCAAATATTAATAATTCTCATACGTTCAAGTCTCGGGCCGTGGCCTCCAACGAAGCTTCGATCAAATCATACCGATATACCGTCAAGAAAAATGGATCAGTTATTCATACAAAGACCATTACGTCTGCTGCTGAGACCAATGAGTATACATACAGCCAAAGCGAGGTAGGCAATTACACCGTAGAATTGGTAGTTATCACCTCACTGGGTGAAAAGAGCGGCAATGATTGCGTCAAGACTTTCAATGTCACCGCGCCCGAAGTATGCGCCGTCAATCCTAGTCTATCCAAAGACGATCCCTTGTGTCAGCCCTGCCCTGGTGACGAATCATTATGGATAAAAGATGCCAAGTGTAAATCAGAGCTCGTCCAAACCAAGACCGCCAAAAATGGCTCACAAGGTAACGTTGATGCTTCAACTGTCATATCAAAAGAAAACGACCGTATAACATACCTCCTCACAATCGAGAACACAGGCCTTTTAGCAACAACTACCGATATACATGAACTACTTGACGATGTATCTGAATATTCTTCAGTCATAGATGATGGCGGCGGGACACTCGACCAAGAGGCAAAGACACTTAGCTGGAAGGGTATAAAATTAGAACCAAAAGAAAAACAGACTCGAGCATTTACTGTCCAAGTAAGCGAAAAAATATCCGCAATGCCCCAGGGTCACGATGATAAAGATTCTTATAACTGCATTATGACCAACACGTTTGGTAACACGGTTCAAATACCCGTAAAATGCCCGACACCAAAGGTCGTAGAAGCTATAGTCTCCGAAATGCCAAGGACAGGCCCTACCGAGAACCTGATCTTCGCTGGTATTCTAATCTCTATTGTCGCCTACTTCTACGCACGGTCTAGGCAACTCAAAACAGAAGTTCGCTTGATCAGACGAGATCTTAACACAGGAACGGTATAAGCAGAGTGAGGGTGGTATGAGTCAACACGAAAAAAATAACTACAATAACCCTGAGACTAGCTCCGCAGAGCTCAGTCGTGAGGGCGAAGAACACCGCGAAAGAATCCGAGAAAACTTGGAGAGAAGCATAGAGAAAGACAGTAAAGACAATCTAGAAAAAGCACGCAAAGAAGTTCTCGAACAGTCAAGGACCGAGAAAGAACAAACCGCAAGCGAGCGCCACGCCTCCCCTGCCGAGCGTCGTAACTCTCCGATATCTAAAAAGGAACGTGATGTCAGTTTTAAGCGTACGATGTCCGAGATTAGGGCGCACATGCCACCAGTAAAACGAGCTTTCAGTAAGTTCATACACAATAAAGCCATCGAGAAGACTAGCGAGGCTATCGGTAGCACGATCGCTAGGCCGAACGCTATATTATCTGGTGCAGTACTAGCCTTCGTATTCACGCTCGGAATATACCTGATAGCGAAACAGCTTGGCTACCGTCTTTCCGGCTTTGAGACTATCGGATCGTTCATTCTTGGCTGGATTGTAGGTCTAATCTATGATTACGTCAGACTCTTGATCACTGGCAAGAAATAGCCAACCGTTACATATCTACCTAGCGAGTTACCGAGTTCGCTTTGGGGGATGCTATGCCTCACGCCACATACAGCGAAGGCTTTGAGACTCTGGCATCTAGCGTAATTTGATCGAAACCTCTGAGTCGACGTCTTCGGTATCATCACGAAGCGATAGATGGTTATCGGCTGTCGGGCTAACAGTAGCCTCACTAACTGTAGAGGCCTGCTGATGCGATGAATCCGGGATATTGGGCGCCACCGCTGGCTCTATCGTCACAGAGTTTGTGAAAGAAGCCGTCGCAGGCGGAGACCATTGTCGCGGCACATCAGAGCTTGCTGTCTGCACGGGCTGAGGTTTTGCTGCTGAGGCCACAAGCCCGCCAGACAGTGGAGCCGTCGCTGCATTACCGCTAAGCTGCTTCCTCTTTGCTAGCCATTCATCGAGAAATGATGAGCCAGAACTAGCAGGAGACGCACCAGGCGCAATACCGGGGCGAGCGGCTGATGGACCGCCAAAATTTGGCGTAGCTGGCTTTGGTGGCGTTAGCCTGCCAAATATCTCTTTTTCAACCTGAGCTCTAGGACGACCATATTTTGCTGCGCTCAGTTTCTTTAGCGCGTCACTCAATTTGTCATTAGCCTGCCCCATGGGCGGAATCCATGACATGCTAAACGGCGCCGATGGCACTCCCTGGATCTGCGCAACGACCACCGATTCGTGATTTGGCAGTTTCGTTAGGTCTTCGGCGTCAAACACTGGGACGTATTTTTTAACCATGATCTCGGCGTCAGTAATACCTATACGGCCCGTAACTGATGTTCCTACGTTACCTATGATAGACTCACGAATCTCGTCTTTTAGCTGAGTCATAAACTGGTTGCCGAGTACGAGACTGAGCCGATATTTACGCGCTTCGGACAAGATCGTGCTGAAGCTATCTGTCGCAAAGTTTTGAAACTCATCGACATACAGCGTAAAGTCTTGGCGCATATCCTCTGGAGTGTCGGCACGGGACATTGCCGCTGCCTGGAATTTCATGACAAATATAATACCTAGTAGTTTAGAGTTCAGTTCACCCATCTTGCCCTTGGATAGGTTGACGAGCAAAATCTTCTTATTATCCATCATGTCGCGAATATTAAACCCGCTTTTTGTCTGTCCGATAATATTGCGCATGGCGTCGTTACTAACAAATGGACCGAACTTTGAGACAACCCAACTAATGACCTCGCCTGCTTCATTTGATCTCTGTGAAGCTGGAAATTCTTTCGTCCAAAAATCCAAAACCTGTTGATCGGTGACGAACTTTAGCTTGCTCTTCATATATTCTTCGTCGATCAAGACTTTCGGTATATCTATAAAAGTTCCTCCGACCGGATCCGACATCAATAGTAGCGCACAGTTCCTAAATATATGTTCAAGTCTCGGCCCAACTATTCCCGTGTGTCCAGGGTCGTAGAGACCATATAGCATGTTGATAGCCTCTTGGACCAAGAAGTCTTTCTGGTCTGGATTATCGAACTCGAACATATTGAGGCCGATCGGGTTATCCATGTCGCTCGGATTAAAGTAAATAACGTCCTCTACGCGCTCTTTGGGTACTTTACTCAGTAAAGCTTCGACAGAGTCACCGTGTGGATCAACAAAAGCAAAACCACGACCATCCATCATATCCTGGAACGCTAGGTTCTCTTGAAAGACTGACTTTCCGACACCAGTTTGACCAATGATGTGAAGGTGTCTGCGTCGATCCTTTATACTTAATCTAATAGGCTTCTTGATACCCCTAAACTCATTGTAACCGAGCAATAGACCTTCCTCCATTAACTGAGTAGGTCCGTCGACTTGTTTTGACATTTGCCTCTTTACCTGAGAAGTAGGGATACTATTTTGATCTGGCAAATGAAATAACGTAGCAAGCTCGACGCTATTTAGGATATTGTGATTAACGGTCTGTGGGAAGAACCTAAATATATAAGCCGTAACTAGCTCATCAATATTTTTTGCTAAATTAAACTTGAAGCCGTTGAAACTAGGAGAATCAAATAATGCAAAGGCAGAGACGATGTTATTTAATAACGCCTGGGAACGTGCCGCAGTATTCGACGAGACAACTACCCGAATCAAGACCTCATAACCTGGATAGCGAACTTTATCTTGGATAGCATCAACCTTCGACTGATCGACAGCCGACATCGGCTTTTCAAGTTTCTCCTTTTCAGACGACTCAGGCGGTTTCCACAAAGCTTCCATGATGCCACTCGAAACACCGAGACCAGCTATACCGCCAGTTTTCTCGCCTTTGTTTTTGGTCAGACTGTCCGATTCGGCTGTGGCTTTTTTAGCCCAACCTTCACTAGCTGGCCTAACGAGTACTTGTATTCCGACTCCATCTTCTCTACCGGCACTAGAAATAGCATTAAGTAACGCCCTAGAGGCATCTCTCTTTGACTCCATATATGTCGCTATGGGGTAAGCAAAGCTTTTCTTTAGTGTGAACTCGCCACCAATCGTACCACTCATCTTGCCGACCTGGCTGAATACGTTATGTTCCTCTACCTCCTCAAGTCTCGCTGACGGATAAGCGGCGGCTATCGCCTGACTAACAACCTCAACTAACACCGTAGGAACCACCGCGTAATAATAAACCAAGCCTTCCCTCGCTACTATCTCGAACGATAGGTGCCTCTGCCCATAAACGCGACTCTTGAAACCACGTACTGCAGTACTAGAGATAATGTTGTACATAACCTGCGCCTGAGATAGCACTTCCTCTGTGACATCTCGCTGATCACGACCACCACCCTCGATATCATCACTCGCTGGAGGTAGATGAATTAGTATAGGCACCATCTTTAGACCGCGTTCGTAGTTTTTAGCTTCGCGCAACGTTTTCTGATATATATTAACAACGACCACTCCGGCCACGATCAGTACGATCGCAATAGCGATTATTGGAATCAGTACTTCAGGCATCATAATCACTCACCGATCAGTCCCTTACGCTTCCAATTTGGCGTCCATAGCGTTTTTTAACATAGTCAATCTGCAGTCTGCCTATTTCAGTTTCTCTAAGAAAGGGGTCATCCTTCGTTCTCGCGATAATCTCCTTTGCCTTATCGACCCATTCTTTCTCGATAAGATCATCGTCACTAGCGATCAGTGGGTTGCTGTCGTCGGCAACCGTAGGGCTTCGCTGTGCTGTCGCATCATCGCTAGCGATCAAAGGGAGAGAAGGTAACGATACAGGAGGAGCGATCGTCTGCTGCTCTAGTCTTGCAGGAGGCCTGTCGGCTACCTCGTGAGTAGTCTCGCCAGCCTGCTCGGGCGTGGCAATTCCGGGAACCTCAAAGCTCTGACCCGGCTGAGGAATGCTCTCAAAATTTGGCGCAACATTTTTTGGTTCCATTCTCTGTAAATTATACCATAAGCATCCAACAAAAACATCTTGATCAAGCTGTCTGTTTCGATATGTATATGCAGGCGATAATCTCAAAAGCAGACACCATCAGAACGTCGTAAACTCCGACACCACCAATGGACTGAATAGCCAATAATATTACAGGCGCAACGCCAACAATCGTCGCATAATAATATGTTTTCCGATCATCCATACGAAGAGCTTGTGGCTTAAGTCTGCGTTTTATGGTGCCAGATACAGATATACAAACAGCAACCACCGCTACCGAGAATACGTATAGCGCCGCAAAGACCGTCAATACCCCGACGGGATTGGCAGTCGACGGCGAGGTGATGTTGAGCAACAGCAAAAGTACCATAGCGGATAGTATTGCCGTAGATAAAGCCAATCTTATTAACATAATCACCTATCATTATACTATTGTTTACAAATTAAAATCAGCCCGAGCGACTTTCTATACTCACAACCTAATGCAAATTTGTGGTGGAGGCGATCATCCTATAAAAATGTATGATGTCGCCTGCAATAGGCAATCGTGAACTAGTGTAGCCGCTCTGGGCTAAACTGACCGCTCCAGAAAGATCCGGAGCATATGGTCATGCATGGCATTTCCGCATTGTCAGAAAGACAAAGGTACTTTGCACGTGCGCGCTACAACACCAAGACGAATGTTTTGGCGGAGCCTAGGTAGCGCCACAAAAAGTATTACGTATGTGTCGCCACCTATCGTCCGTCAAAAACGGTTGTAGGCTATTTTTTGTTTTGTTAAGGTGTTTGTTTTGGCTTTATCAGCTTGGTCCGATCATAGCATAAGCATAACGGAGTGTCAATATGATGCTTCTGTTTTTATGTTGTATTATACACATAAAGTCCTAGAGCTAAAGCTCTTTCATAAGATAACAGTATACCTATTTACAACGTTATTTAGCCGTGGTGCATTCGACAACGTTTATAAAGATTACACGACTTACCAATAATTATTAGAAGCTATTCTTGCTGATAGTCGTCGCCTGCGAGGCCTCAAAGGACCATAATACAACATGCGATTTTATATATAACAGACCCTACCTAATTTGTACTATATTGCTCTCGTGATGATTAATTTAGCCGACCTTTCAACAGCCGCATTATGTTGGTAGCATACATAGAAAAAGTAATGTCAGACTCATCAGACCACACTTACGACTTACTGCCCGGTCTTTTGCCGAGCATACCTAGGTCCACGGTATTTGAATAACGCATAGCCCCATTTATATATTTAAGCTAGTCGTCGTTTTAGGTCGTATCGTAAATTTTCACTCAGGTTCCAATACTACTCAGCAGCCTCGCTTCAAAATTCGGGTCTTTGCCGTCCGGCTATCGTTCGACCTATTGACACCTATCCCACGAGAACTAACGCACAGTATATTCTCCGTCGCACAAGCTTATATCTTAGCGTGGGATTCTTAGCCTGAGTCTCACAACCACCAAATGCGCTACCTTCCCTTACCCGCTACTCATGATCATATTTTTTAGGAACCAGGTGCTTATATTCACACAATGTCACATCGAACAAAATATATATCGGGTTCGAAACCGCTAGTCGTGAGTTTTCCCCACATTTCACGTAGTATTTTTTACCCTAACAATTCTATTGACACAAGCGGTTTGCCATCATATTATAGGGGTAGCTTCTGAATAAATAAATTGTACAGGGGCCAAAAACAAACAACTAGAAAAACTCCACACTTAAAACAACCACTACTCGCAGGTGGTTGTTTTTTTGTGGCTATTTTTGATGACTTAATCTATAAAGTAGCCTACCGCCACGCTACACATCTCATCTTCAAGTAGCTGCCATGCTATTTTCGCCCTCTCGGCTAGCACTCGTACTAAAACTATGCCACCCTCGCAAAAACCCGACCAAGAGGTCGGGTGCTTACGATGGTGGAGCTGCCGGGCACTGCCCCCGGGTCCAAAAGGTAACAATCATTCGTCTACAAGCATAGATCTATTCAGGGTTTACGTCCGGCTCAGCTCAAAATAGATCAAACATACCGGTCAGACGTTTGCGGTTTTCTTCGCTATCTAGCCACCGAAACTCCAGCTAGGAGCTATCCTGATAATATAACGCACTTCCCCGTACCAGGAGTCCAGGAAAGCACGGCCGCTAATTAATTAGGCAGCTATTGCTGCAGGTGTAAGAGCAAAAGGTGCAAAAACACCTCTTACCTTAGCTGCAAGCGTTTGCATTGTTGTTGCAATTAAAAATACTGATTACGTCAGTTGTCGACTTGCAAAATGATTTGTTAATGTCCTCTTGTCGAAAGCTATGTCAGCCCCTTCTCTGTTATTATACCATTTCGTTAGTTATTGTAATAGAGGTGTCGTTTATGTTTAAATACAGACTAATATGCCTGTAGCAAAAGTTTGTAGTATTGCCCCGATCGGATTTGATGGTGAGATTATCGAGGTAGAGTCTGACATAACGAACAATCTACCATCTATGCAGATCGTTGGCCTCGCCAATAAATCGATCGACGAGGCCAGAGAACGCGTCAAGAGCGCCCTGACTAACTCGCTGTTAAGTTACCCTACAAAGAGGATCACAGTTAACCTAGCGCCGGCTGAGATACCTAAGAACGGCACTCATTATGACTTACCGATTGCATTATCGATACTTGTCAGTAGCGGCCAACTACGCCAAGACGAGGTGAAAGATTCGGCTTTTATCGGTGAGCTATCTCTCGACGGCATGGTGAGACCGGTGTCTGGAGTAGTCAGCATGGCCGAGACTGCTATGCGAGCTGGATTCTCAAAGATATACGTACCGACTGCCAACTCCGCTCAAGCCAGTATAGTATCGGGTATAGAGGTCTACGGTATTACGTCGCTGAAAGAGCTTTATCTACACCTAAAGGCGGAATTAGTCCTAACTCCATTCACAATCAACCGAATACTCGAGCCAACAAACCCTACTGGACCGTCACTGGACGACGTTCTGGGACAAGAACAAGCAAAAAGAGCCATGGTAATAGCTGCTGCCGGCAGACATAACATCCTATTATCCGGTTCACCCGGTGCCGGTAAGTCTATGCTGGCGAAAGTTCTAGTGTCATTACTGCCCCCATTATCATCCGAGGAACAATTAGAAGTTACTAAACTACACAGCCTAGCAGGCGAAACTACAGAGGAGATCGTAACCAGCCGGCCATTTCGCTCACCTCATCATACGTCAAGTCGTATCTCAATGATTGGCGGTGGCACGAATCCACTGCCAGGAGACATTAGTCTAGCCCATCTAGGCGTGCTCTATCTAGACGAAATGCCCGAATACCCTAGATCAGTCCTAGAAGCCCTACGACAGCCCAGAGAGGACAAGAAAGTAACAATACGCCGAGCAAACGGTACAGCGACCTACCCTTCAGACTTTATGCTGGTTGGTACGATGAACCCCTGCCCGTGCGGCTATTACGGAGATCAAACCAAAGAATGTAAATGCAACAACAACCAAATACACGCCTACCAGCAGAGAATATCAGGACCTATGCTCGATCGAATCGACATACATATTAAAGTATCTCGAGTGCCCAGTAAAGAACTTTTACCTCAACAAGTGTCGACTAGAAAACAACACTTATCTACTATAAGCGAAATAAACAACGCCATAAAAATGCAGAACGATAGATACGGATGTAGTACAAAAAGCAACGCTACTCTGGCATCCTCAGATATTCGCTCCAAAGCGCGTCCAACAGAAAAGTCACTGGCTTTACTAGCCCAAGCATCCGACCGACTATCACTAAGTGCACGTAGTTATTTCAAGATAATCAAAGTAGCCCGCACCATCGCTGACCTAGCCGGTAGTCAAGACGTCGAAATAGAGCATATGTCAGAAGCTCTCCAATATCGCCAAACTACTTGATTACCGAGGTCGTATCTGTTAGAATATCGAGGAGTCAAAAGCTAAGATTAGCAATCAAGGAGATAGCAATCGGTACATCATCAACTAGAATCAATGAAGCGATCAGAGCTAAAGAACTACGCGTCATTGGTTCAAACGGCGAACAAATCGGAATTGTAAGTCGCGAAGAAGCGTTGCGTTTAGCTGCAGAAGCAGGTGTTGACCTTGTCGAAATATCACCGACAGCCAACCCCCCTGTAGCAAAAATCGTCGACTGGGGTAAATACCAGTATCAAAAGATGAAAGAGCAACAGCGTAATCGTCGCAACAACAAGGCTGGTGAGCTTAAACAAATTCGTATGGGCCTAAAGATAGGCGCTAACGATCTGAACATAAAGCTCAGAAAAGTCCGCTCGTTTATAGATGATGGCAACAAAGTAAAGATTGTTCTCTTTTTCAAAGGCCGAGAAATGGCCCACACCGAGATTGGTTTTCAACTAATCGAACGTGTTATAAGTGGTCTCGGTGATAGCATAGTCTTGGAGCAGAAACCTCAGATGGCTGGCCGCAATCTGAGCATAGTAGTAAGGAGTAAATAAATGCCAAAGCTAAAGACACACAAAGGCACCGCCAAGCGCATAAAGTTGACCAGCACTGGAAAACTAACTAGGCGCCGCGCCTTCAAGAACCACATGCTCTCAAAGAAGAGCAAGAGCCGCAAGCGCAACATCAACACTACCGCGTTTGTAACCGGCAAGTTAGCAAGAAACATTAAACGATCACTAGGAGTCTAGTCATGCGAGTTAAGAGAGGCGTCGCCGCACGCGCAAAGCACAAGAAGATACTAAAAGCAGCCAAGGGCATGCAGCATAACAGGACTAGGTCATTTCGCCTAGCCAAACAAGCTGTCACCCGTGCATTGCAATACGCATACCGCGACCGTCGTAATAAGAAACGCGACTTACGCAGTCTGTGGATCACTAGGATCAATGCTGCTGCTAGAGAAAATGGCACTACATACGGCAAGTTTATAGCTGGTATGAAAAAAACCGGTATCGAGTTAGATCGCAAGATTCTAGCAGAAATGGCCGTAAACGAACCCGCAGCATTCGCTGAAGTAGTAAAAGCTGCTGCCAAGGAATAGCAAGTTCAAGGATCTGCCAGGCAGAATCAAATCAAAGACCCCGCATAAAGCGGGGCTTTTGATAAGTAGTACATCTATAAGCCGGGTTCTGTCGTGTGCGACCATCTATCTACTCTATAAGTTGCCTCATAGATCTAGCGGTTATCGACCCGCGAGCGGACAGCTCTTTATGCGAATCTCCTTGCAACAGGCAGGGTTTACCTCTCTACTGTGTCACCATAGTAGACTGTGAGCTCTTACCTCACTCCTTTCACCCTTACCCTATCTTGCGACAGGGCGGTATCGTTTCTGTGGCACTTTCCCTAGGGTCACCCCCGGTTGCCGTTAGCAACTGCCATCGTCCTATGTTGCCCGGACTTTCCTCTCGCCCCGAAGGACCAGCGATCGCCCAATGTACTACCACTAGCTATTATAACTCATCAGAACGGGCATCAAGAGTACGATTAACCATATGATCAGCCAATGTATTAAACTCGCGCTTAATATGCGAGAAAGTTACTTTATCAAACTTTGCGATCAGCTCTACGATGCGCTCATAGATAGGCCACAAGTCTCGATTCTTTATCTTGTATATACCCCTCAGCTGATTTGCTACCAATAGACTGTCTACCCGAAAATCGACGCTGCGAGCGCCTAGCTGGAGTGCCTTTTCTAGGCCAATACGAACACCGTGATACTCTGCTTGATTATTCGTCGTTGTTCCCAAATATTCCCCGCCCTGTTCGACTATCTTCTCGTCACTAGTCATCACTACGAAACCAGCCGCCGAAGGTCCTGGGTTGCCACGTGAGCCACCATCTGAATAAACGATCAGCTTATCCATTGAGACATCAGACGCACCGCCAATCATCGTATCTACTGGGTTCGAGATTACCTCCGCCGGAGCTGACATACTAAGTAAGACACTGGCCGATTCGACTAAATCGTCCATAGCCATATCGGCAATCTTCTTCCACGAATAGCGTCTACTAGTGCTGCTCAAGCTAAGTCCCGCTTCCATAGAATTAACGATTACTAAATATACTAGCACGAGGATTTGCTTGCTAGTATCTCCATCCTCTCTGTAGGCAACGGCGTCTACTAGCTGATAGCTTACGGGATTTAACTCGGTCTCCTCGATGATATATCGGCCCAAAGCCTCATCAGGCTGTTCGTGATCGCTCAACTCACCGCCCGGCAAATCATACTTTCCTGCCGCTAAACCATTACCCCCGGAGCGCTTGAGCAGCAAGGTACGACCATCTCGTTTGATAATTCCTTTTACTAGAACTGTTCTTTTCATATTTTCCACCTTTTTTGATCAAATTCGAGAAGTTATGGTCGGAGTGCGCAGATTTGAATTTACGACCTGACGGTCACATTCCGCAAAAACAAGATGCCCCAGAGGTCATTCAGCGCGTGATATTCCCCCGCTTAGAGCAGGTGGGCTCTCGCAAGATGTTCCCACGGGAACAAATCATTAGAGATCCCGATATCAATGATGTTAGGAAAATCATTGTGCGCCTCAGACCATCTGGGACACTTATATTATACACCGACTACGTAGCTAGAGTCCAAAGATCAAGCCGAACAACCGAAAGATACTCGACATAAATACAGACATCATTTCACCGATGAATGGACTGGCGACTAACACCAACATAAAGATAACTATCACTCCAAAGCGTTCTACTGCCTCCATGCCACGTCGAACAAACTCTGGAGCTAGTGCGTACATAAATCGCGATCCGTCGAGCGGCGGTATCGGTAGCATGTTGAATATGAAAAAGCCGAGATTCACAAAAACCGAGATTACCAGTATCATCCCGAGATCACTAATCGTCGTGCTGATGCCGAGTGTATGGACTAGGCCAGAAGCAGAGGGCCTCTCTATTATCATCAAAAGACCAAAGGAAACGAATGCGATCAGCAGATTTGTTAGCGGCCCTGCCAGCGCCACCAGTGCAACGCCCCATTCGCCATGCCTGACCATTGAGGGATTAAACGGCACAGGTTTTGCGCCACCAAAAATCGGTGCTCCTACTAGAGCAAGTGATAAAGGCAGGATGATCGTCAGGAAAGGATCTATGTGCTTTATCGGGTTAAGTGTTAAGCGACCTTCAGCTTTGGCGGTATCATCACCGAGGTAATATGCTACGAACCCGTGCATAGCTTCATGCAGAGTCATAGATATCAATATCACGCCCAGAACTATCAATATGTAGTTTATATCAATCATCATAGTCCATTATACACTGCTCGCGCGGCTTGACTTTTATTTATTTAAGAGGTAGAATGGTTTAGATTGTAAAACTAAGCGAGAATAAATTATATGGCAGCACGATGTGATCTGACCGGTAAAGGCAAGCAGTTTGGCCACAATGTGAGCTTCTCTTTGCGTCGCACCAAGCGCGTATTCAAGCCTAACCTGCAGAAGAAGACTTTCGTCGTTGACGGCAAAAAAGTCACGATGACCCTGAGTACGCAGGCTATCCGTACACTAAAGAAAAAAGGTATCCTAAACACTGCCAAATAAACCTGGCAGCCTAATAAATACCGCCCCGCATTTTCTGCGGGGCGGTATTTTTATAGTCTAATGAATCTACTCTCTAGTTAGACCTCTCCAACTCGACGATAGTCATTGTAGCAGGGATAGAAGTTGCTGCTTTTACCTTATACTTCGGCATCTTCTCGACATCAACACCCATCTCCTTTATGAACAACTCCAGGCCTTCCTGCGGCACTTCGTAGTTCAGACCCTTGTCTTCATAATGAACTGGAATGATCACTTTTGGCTCGATCTTACGGACTAACTTTGTCGCATTGGTTGCATCTAGTGTATAGCCCGTTCCACCAACCGGTATTATCAGGATGTCGACAACTCCGAGGGCTTCTAGATCGTCCTCGCTTAGGTTAGGCGCGATATTGCCAACAATTGCCAATCGGATATCACCTATCTCCATACGATACATTGTCGATAGCTTGCCCTGATCAGGCGCGTCGATGTGACGAACTACTGATCGACCAATCAATGCTGCCGGACCTACCTCGTACTCACCAGGACCGTTAATGACAAGCTTAGCCGTGTCATCATCAACTACAAACCTGTCTTCTGTAGCGACAACCAATCGTTCTTTGACTGGCTGATCCTTTAGTCCAACTAGCGATAGCCTAGGGTCTGTGACTATGGTCAAGCCCTTTGTTGTTATCACTAAGCAATTTGCGCCTTTATATTCTATATCGAACATGATTTCTCCTCTGTCAATTCTTTAGTATATTATCAGCATCAACTATCACTCGGTGTCTGCTCGTCATGATGCTACTCACAAAACGGTCGCGGACACTCAAGCGGTAATAGAACTCATCGTAAGGCATCACTGTGTAGTTAACTGGCCTGTTAACGCCAGTCTCAACAATATCGATTGCTTTTTTAACAGCCTTTATTGACGGAGTTCCTACTACCAGTAGATCTAGTTCGGAAGTAGATCCTTCGACCAATATTCCTGCTGCAATTATAACCCTAACTCCCGACATTACCTTGGCGATATCATTTTTCCATGGCTGATCGTTGAGATCTTTATCGGACGAATCTCCAGAACCTTTAGATCTATGTTTGTCATCATAAAATATGTCGCGGAAAGGACCGTAGTTCTCATAGCGCTGATTAACTTCATAGTAAAGCTTATTGTCGGCACTACTACTAGTTATCACACCAACGCTCAGGAGATTGGATAATTCACGACGAACAGAGTTAATCTGCTCATCTATTATACGAGTTATTTCGCGTACATAAAACGACTTCCCTGGATTGTTCAGGAATAAATGTAGTAGTTTTACCCTCGTCTTTGAACCAAATAGTGCGTCAATCATTTTATCTCTCGAATAAATTTATTACTCTGAGTCTAAATATAGCACGAATACTAACTATTTTCGAGGTAATCGGCCAGATACTCGCGTGCATCTCCCAGGCTCAGCCAAGTAATATCCGGGTTCCTTTTGAACCATGTAGCCTGCCTCTTTGCGAGTTGCCAATCCCTCGTCTCGATCTGTCTGAACGCTTCCTGTTTATCTATATTGCCGGCAACAAATAGTCGAAGTACCGGGTAGACATTACCTGTCATTGCTTCACTATCCCAGCCGTATTTTTTGCTCAACTTTATTGCTTCTTCTACAACACCGTCGTCAAATAAGTGTTCAGTTCTAGCGTGTATCCTGGACGTCAAAGTGGTCTTTTCCGTTGCTATTCCTACAACTACAGAATTTTCAACTTTCTTAGCATCACGCTTACGTTTGACGCCAGAAAGTTCTATGGCACGAATCACATATCGCTTGTTCTTGAAATTATCTGGTAATTTTATGTTGTTTATCGAACAATACTCATGCAGTTTAGAAAGATCCATCGCTTCCAATTCCGTCCGTTTGTCCCGATCAGCATCTGGGCCAAACTGATAGTCGTATAGCACCGAATTGACATAGAGGCCCGTCCCTCCGACGAGAAAAGGCACTTTGCCCCTCAATCGTATATCATCTATTATTTTGTAAGCGTACTGCTTGAAGTCAGCTGCAGTAAATCTCTGTCCAGGCTCGACCAAATCTAAACCCCAATGCGGGACCAAGGCCCTGTCTGACAGCGTTGGCTTTGCCGTGCCGATATCCATGCCCGTGTATATTGTCCGAGAATCAGCGCAGACTATTTCACCATTGAAGCGCTGCGCTAGCTCTACAGCTAACGATGTTTTGCCACTGGCTGTAGGACCAACCATAACAACCAAGGGTAGCTTATTTTTCATACTCAGAATTTCCATCTCTTTGCTTCAAAATCGTCAACTCGGTAATCAGTGCAGGTCACGCCCTCGGCATCGAGCAGTTGTTTCTGTGCTTCCCTACCACCATGAAAACCGCTAGCTAGACCGCCAAAACGATTTACTAAACGATGCCACGGTAGATCAGGATCGCCATGATGAGCGATGCCACCGACGACACGGGCAGCATAGGCTTGGCCAGCTAGTCCCGCCAGATCCCCATAAGTAGTAACATACCCCGCAGGCACGTTTGAAATCAAGGCCTCTACTGTGATCCTAAAGTCACTAGCGGGACGCAATTCGCTAGATCTCCTTCACCACGCCATCGTCACCAAACCAGTTCGAACAACGCGACATACCAGTTGGTAGCTCAAAAGAATTATTCCATGGATAATCTCCAAAAACTATAACCTCACTAACTCCGGCAGCTAGAACACTCTCGCCATGGTCAACGTGATCATCAATTAAGACATCGGCGCCTAACTGACTACAAACTTCGCCTTTGCTGCGTCGGAGATAGGTGGAGTTCGCCACAGTAACATAGTTAGTATGTTCTACGCCAGTAAAGCAGCCTGGAAAGTAAGTGTGAAGTAACCGAAGAGTAGCAGGCTCCATGTAGTCCTGACGTCCTGTCACTAGATGCAGCTCATGTATTGCGGCCAGCTGCTCGACCGCACGCACCACCTCTGTGTCCGGGGCTACTTCGTCAATCACGCCATCTCTAAGTATTCCATCTAGCCTTTGGAGCGCCTCTTCGTGCGAATTTGATTGCCATGTGTCACCTTTTCTGTAATATGCGTCCAGCGTGACCGACGTGCCGTACAGTTTATTGTATTTATCTACGATAACACTGGACGTGTGAACCAAGACGTCATCACAATCGAAAGCTAATACTAGACGTCTCATGGTGATACGCTACAGCGCTCTCAGATAGTCACCTAGAC
>JBARQK010000020.1:0-1638 GCA_049643705.1 Saccharimonadaceae bacterium (SeqCode)
CAGTTGATGGTGAAGTGCCGCTATGCGTAAAGCCAGAGGAACCAGAGCAGGGCTACGTTCAGCCGGACTATGTGACTCATCCTGGTAGCCTCAAGTCAACGATGGGTGGCGGAAGTGACGGAATCTCGAATGGTGATCACCACACCTATGCTTGCGAGTTAGTAGGCAAGGGCTTCGATCCAGTTGGTCGCGGTTACTGGCGAGATCCAAACGACGAGCCATATTAGATTGTAGCTTGACGGTTCATAGGGGCGATGAGTTGTCGCTCCAAATGAGCTTTCGAGTGGGAGAGTTCAAAAATATGTCAGACAAGAGGCGCTCAGCTCGTTTTTATAGATCGAATTGCCTCTCGAGCGGCCGCTACGCGCGTCCGTGCATCTCATCGAGATGACGCCTCTTTTATGACAGAGAAATATTTTTTATTTTGTAACGAGCTATTGCAGCTCGTTATTTTGTTTTTGTTGTTTACCTGATTGGACGTAGATGCTAGTATAAAGTTAATAAAAACGGGTGGTTTGAAGGGTGTATTGTGAACCGACAGGCTCATCGACCAAGACCAGACCGTAGACCGGGCATTAACGTAAATATCCCGCGTCATTCTAATAGGATGGGTGAACAGGCGAAGCCAGCGAGTTGGCAGTGGAAAGTGAGTCCTCTGCGTGTTCGACCGCCAAAGTTAGAATTGCCAAAACATCCTGCTGAAGTAGATTTGAGAGGGCTCGGGAATACTGAGTTACCTATATACAAACACAGACAGCAGATAATAGATGCTGTCGAGAAAAATAGGGTGATAACACTTAGTGGTGAAACAGGAAGTGGCAAGACGACTCAGACTTGGCAATATTTAGTTGGCGAGGGCTATTATGTAATCGTGCTCTTGCCCCGAAGGGTAATAGTGGACAACCTTTACGGTCGCGCAGTTGATGAGTTAGCGGAACAGCGTGGCGCCGAGGTTGCGAGTGATATCTTGGGTATGGTTCACTCTGAGCGCAATATCACGTCCGATACGAATAAGGTCACTTTTATGACCCCAGGGACTTATCTCAGGATGATCCCATCGCTAAAGGAGCGGTATTCCGGTAAAGATTTAGTTGTTGTGTCGGACGAGATACATGAGGCCAATTTTCCTATGGAAATGGCGACTGCTGAAGTTGCCTCTATGTTGGAGGCCGAACCGACCTGGCGATTGGTGGTATCGAGCGCAACTCATGATAGAACTTCGATCGACAAGGCTCTGACCCCAGTCAATGGCAAAGACATACCATTCGTAGAGATTGATGGCCGACCTCATAATGTTGAGCTGCATGAAATACCAAACATGGATATCGCTGACATATACGTTGAGTATGGTGGCGATCATGCCTCGACGATCATCTTTACTTCTGGCAAGGCGGAGATTGAGGAGGTGATCGAGAAGATTAGAGTGCAGCTAGATGGCAAAGGTCTTGATAACGTAGTTTTTCGTAAGCTCCATGCCGGAATAACCGAGTATGAGCGTAAAAGGCTAGAGGATCAACCCCCTGAAGGAATGAGGTTCGTTACTGTCTCGACGAATGCAGGTCAGTCTGGCATTACGTTGCCAGGCGTGACATTGGTGATTGCTGACGGCGAGGCAAAAAGGAAGGAGCTGGATGATGA
>JBARQK010000021.1:0-2133 GCA_049643705.1 Saccharimonadaceae bacterium (SeqCode)
GTTGATTGCTTGGCGCGCATTGCAGGGCATAGGTGGCGGTATGATATTGGCAAACGCTTTCACGATTGTCGGAGATCTATTTTCACCACGAGAGCGGGGTAAATGGCAGGGTATGATTGGCGCTGTCTTTGGCATGAGTTCAGTGATCGGTCCGCTACTCGGAGGGTGGTTGACAGATGGACATGGGGCATTTGGATTGACGACAGACTGGCGCTGGACGTTCTTTATAAACGTTCCGATTGGGATAGTCGCCGGCCTATTTATCGCTAGATACGCACCTGCTATTAAACATGACACAAAGCATTATCCCGACTATAAGGGCGCGTTGTTTATCACAATTGCACTTGCGGCTTTGATATTGGCGGTAGATAACACAGAGATTATTTTTGCAGGCTTGATCGAGCAAGGTATAGAGTTATCGTTGATAACGACAGTTCTCTTTGGTATTGCAGCAATAGCTGCGGGCATGTTTGTAGTGATCGAGAGACGGGCCAAGCAGCCGATTATTTCACTCAAGTATTTCTCTAACCGCACATTTACATTAATGATTATTGCGTCATTGCTATTTGGTGCGGCGTTTTTGGGCGCTATCTTGAATCTAACGCAGTTCAATCAACAGGTATTTGGCGCCAATGCCTCTGGTGCTGGGTTGATGTTGTTGCCTATGGTTGGCGGTCTGATGATCTCATCGATTGCCACCGGACAGATCGTGTCCAGAACGGGCCATTACAAGCGGTTTATAGTGGTTGGTTTCTCAATATCGACCTTGGCTATCTTTTCGCTACTTAGCCTAGCGCCAACTAGCCCATATTGGCACGAGGCCGTCATCATGTTCTTTACTGGCCTAGGTATGGGGATGGGCATGCCGATTTTGAACCTTGCAGTGCAGAACGAGTTTGAGCAAAAAGACCTCGGAGCGACGACGGCAAGCGTTCAATTGTTCCGAGGTCTGGGCTCAACTATAGGTGCGGCGGTATTCAGCGGCCTGCTAACAGCTGGGATATTGAGTAGTTTCGGTAAACCTGAGGCTAGCCCCTATATCCAACAGCTCAAACAGTCTCCAGCCTCTGGACAATTAATAGAGGGTGAGATAACAGCCGATAAGCTACTAATTATCAACACTCAGTCCGGAAATATCATAGATCAGGCAAAGAAAGCCATTAGCGGAAGTGGATTGCCTAGCTCGGCTCAAAATCGAGTGATTGATCAGTTGACTCAGCAGCAGAAGGAATATTCTACTAGATTGGTCGACAGTTTTGCGTCGAGCCTGCATCGTATATTTATCGTCTCAGCCATACTGATGGCAGTAGCGACACTTGTCGTCGCCCAGATCAAGGAAAGGCCGCTGCGCGGTGGTCACGACGACACTCCTGGAATAGCTTAAGCATCAGCGATTTAGTATACTGTAGAAAGTATGCTGACTTACTATGCAAATCGGGGGGCGGAGTTAGGTTACTTAAAAGTCGCCACGCCAGAACTAGACAGTACCATTTTGGTGTATGGTTCCGAACTGACTAGGGCAGAAGCCCATAGTTTGGTCAAAGCTTTAAATCTAGAAGAACATCTGGTCAGTGACGTTTTTGATGACGATGAATTGCCTAGGATCGAAGTTCACGATGATTTGAGGTATGTTTTTTTACGTAGTCCGCGACCTGTCGGATCGGCTGTTAGGTCAAATCCAGTATTGATCATTATCGGTCACCATCTGTTTGCTTGTTTATCGGCTACAAAAATCGAGATTGACGAAATGGCGCATCCTCCGTTAGACAAAAAGCATATCGCTCCACCGCTCTTGATGATCGAAGCCCTAGCCGCCATCGCAAAGCGTTACGAGAGCTTGATCGATAGTATCGGAACGACGGTCGATCAAACCGAGACTCGCTTGCACAGCCACGAAGCGACCAACAAGGATTTTATTGGCTTTGTTACTCTAGAGGGTAATCTGAGCCGTTCGAGGATGAACTTATCTGGCATCGAGGCCGTGACTGAGCGCCTTATAGATAGTGCCGCCAGCAAGGCCGACAAGGAGATTATGGATGATATCAAACTGTTTCTCCGACAATTACTTGTCGAGGTCGACAGTCACGTTCAGGCGATCGAGAGTATCAGAAATGCTTATACGACAGTGGCCAA
>JBARQK010000022.1:0-4060 GCA_049643705.1 Saccharimonadaceae bacterium (SeqCode)
TACGTGATCGTAGCTGGCGAGAGGCGATACCGCGCCGCGACAATGGCTGGCTTGGACAAGATCCCAGCGTTAGTGCGAACACTCAGCAATCAACATCGACTCGAGGTTTCCTTGATCGAGAATCTCCAACGTACCGATCTCAATGTTATGGAAAAGGCAACGGCGTACCTGAAACTACGCGATCAGTTCAACCTGACATTAGACCAGATAGGCCAACGTCTCGGCGGACGATCGATGAGTGCCGTCAGTAACACATTGCGGCTCCTGAGGCTGCCGAAGTTCGTTCAAAAATTGATTGTCAAAGGTGATTTGCGTGAGGGTCAAGTCAGGCCACTGATCGGCCTAGACGAGGATGTACTAAAAGCAATCGTACCGAAAATCATCACAGAAGAGTGGAGCGCTCGCAAGATCGAACAGTTTATCGTTGAGCTAAAGAAATCAGGTGGCAAGAATGCCGATGCCGAAAAGGCAAAGCAAGTTGCACCGACTCCATATAGAACAGAGGTAGAATCTCTGAAAAAGCGTCTCGACTCTGATATAGTTGTCAAATCAAACGCTCGTGGTGCCGGCCAGATCGTTATCAAGTTTCGTGATGACAAAGATTTTCATCGTATTAGCCAACTGCTAGGTACCTAAGTCTCAAAGCCCACATCGCGGGTGACGAGAAGGGGGCTAGAGTAGCATCCGATGTTGTGTTTTGAGGATAAGGTCTAGGCTGGCTTAAAATCCGCGGATTTTATTGAACGGAAATATTCGATAGCTGACTGGGCCGATGACGTCGTATAGCGGTACGAGCCCTAGGCCGTTACGCGAGTCTAGCGAATATTCGCCCTGACGATGGTCGCCGATAACAAATAGGTGATTTTCGGGAACAGTTTTGTCTGCTTCGCCACTAG
Organism: Saccharimonadaceae bacterium (SeqCode); assembly: GCA_049643705.1. GTDB lineage: Bacteria > Patescibacteriota > Saccharimonadia > Saccharimonadales > Saccharimonadaceae > JBARQK01. The sequence goes on from JBARQK010000022.1 coordinate 897, forward strand.
TGGGTGAGCCTGGCCCGGTAAGTGTTCTGTCAATTTCCCAACCATCGGGATGTTCGGCGTTATAGACTCTAACAACGCCATCACGCACGACGACTCTGTCGCCAGGCAGGCCGATGACACGTTTCACTAGGTATTCTTCGTCTGTACCGGCGACGTAGTTAGGATTGCTAAATACGATAACCTGGCCTCTTTCTGGGATGTATTGTTGGTTTTGAAGTTGCTTGAAGGTTACGGCCAGACGGCTGACGATCAAACGGTCACCGGTATATAGAGTTGTCTCCATGCTCGGACCCTGGACGCTAAAACTACGAAAAACGTAACTATTTATGAGGTAGGTGCCGATCACGACCATCAGAACAAAGACTGCTATACCGATAGCGTCTTTTTGTCTCGGATGGCGGGTGAAATAACTAGCTTCCATTCCTTCTAACTATACTATAAAAGCTGGTATTTTCCTGATAAAACATGAGTTTATTGGTTGGACCGACGGCCCAGGTAGGATATAATACTAGGAAGTATTTATGAAGAATCACGACAATACATCGATGGATGGGTTCGTCCCTAGACGCCGTGGCTCTACGGCTGTTTCGACAAAGGGCGTACTGAGTAGTTCGAGCGAAAGTGCAGTCCGTCCAGTTGAGCTACAGGACAAATCAGCTCGCATGGGCTCGCTTGAGCGTAGCAACATCGGGCTTAGCAGGGACGATATCGATGAATCGTTACGTGAGATTGATGACGAAGAACTCAATCTAGATAAAAAACCGAAAAAAGGCAGAAAAAAGGATAAGCCCAGAAAGTCACATTCAAAGAAAAGCAAGATCATAAAGTGGATTATTTTGGCATTGGTTGCCGCGCTACTCGGCGTTGGTGTCTGGATAGGTTATAAATTTATCGCTTCGACTGACAATATATTCAAAGGCGATATATTTGGCTTAGTTCAGAAAAAAGAGCTAAAGATGGATAGTAAGGGTCGGAGTAACGTGCTGATCTTTGGTACATCCGAGGATGATCAGGGCGGAAAACACCCTGGTGGTTTATTGACTGACTCGATCATGGTGCTGAGTGTTGATCAAAAGAAAAACGATGCTTTTATGGTTAGCATCCCGCGTGACCTGTGGGTGAGCTTTGATGGCACTGCTTGTCTAGGTGTTTACCAGAGTAAGATCAACGAGCTATTTCAATGTTTTAGCGATGGTGGTGAGAACGGCGAAGCTGGTGCTACGGCACTAGCAAAGAAAGTCGGGCAGATTACTGGTCTAGATATTCAGTATTATTCTCATATCAACTATTCTGTGGTGCGCGAGACTGTCAATGCGATCGGCGGGATAGACGTTGACGTTATGGGCAATGGCGCTGTTCCGTACGGTGTCAAACCGGGCAGCATCCTAGACCGGAACTTTGACTGGAAGTGTAAATATACATGCTACTACGTCAAATACGAACCAGGCGTGCATCATATGGACGGTGAGCGCGCTCTAGCATTTATGCGTGCCCGAAATGCTAGCGGTGGATATGGTATAGCAGCTGGTAACTTTGATCGCGAAAAGAATCAGCAGAAAGTTCTAGTTGCCTTGCGCAATAAAGTGTTGAGTGCGGGAACTCTGAGTGATATCGGCAAAGTAATGGGTATCGTAGACGCGCTGGGTAATAATCTCAGGACGAATTTTGATAAATCGGAAATCAGGACAATCATGGAGCTTGCCGGTGGAATTGATGCTGCTAGTATAAAAACGATTGATTTGGTCGATGAGGACAAGCCGGTTATGACGACTGGAAAGTATGGCGATGCTAGTATCGTACAGCCAATAGCTGGTTTACTGGATTACAGCGGCGTGAAGGCCTACATACAACGTCAGATCAATTCCGATGATGTTACTCGCGAAGATGCGAACGTAGCGATTTTGAATGGTTCTGGTATTACTGGCCTAGCTCGCAAGGAAGGTGATTCTCTAGAGGCTATGGGTATGACTGTGTCTTATACGGCCAACGCCCCCGGTGAAGCTCAGGCACACAATATCATCTATCAGATAAGCAAGGACAAACCGGCGACAAAGGCTCGCCTAGAGTCGCGCTACTCGGCAAAAGTCTCAAGCGATAACCCACCGATCCAAGTTGCCAGCGACGTTGATTTTGTGATCATTGTCGGTTCCTCTATGGATAAAAACTAAGGTGATATAATCATTAATAAGTACTATGGATCTTCTCAAATCAAGTAAACATCGGTCGCGCATCAGCGAAGCGCTCTACATTGGCCTCAATCTAGGCCTGGCGATAGCGTTGTTGCTGATAGTTCTGGCAGTAGACTCGCCAGTATTTGCCATCGCGCTGGTACTCCTCAGCAAATGGCGCATCATGGCGGTTAGGCCGCGCTATTGGTTTGCCAACCTCATGGCAAATCTAGTCGATATTATCGTTAGTCTAAGCGTTGTTTTCCTGCTCTATGCAGCGCAAAGCGACATCTATCTCCCGAAGGGCCAGACCGGTCTCTATATCCAAATCGCTCTGACAGTTTTATACGCCGTGTGGTTGTTGTTTGTCAAACCTCGGTCAAAGCGAAGCATCGTTGCTTTGCAAGCCGGTACGGCACTGTTTCTCGGTGTAACGTCAGCTATGATGATGGCTTATGCGTGGGATTCTGTCTTTACGGTAGCACTGCTCTGGTTGGTCGGTTATAGCTCGGCTAGGCACATGTTGACTGCTTATGAAGAAGAAATGACCGGTACGTTGAGTTTGATATGGGGCTTTGTCGTTGCCGAGATAGGGTGGCTGATGAATCATTGGACATTCGCGTATAGCGTACCAGGATTTGGCGGTTTAAAGTTGGTGCAGTTTGCGATAGTTATATCGCTGATCGGCTTTGTCGCCGAAAAGGCTTTTGTTAGCTATTCCGAGTATGGTCAGATTCGTTCAGCCGACATCTTGCTGCCGGCTCTTTTGGCATTTAGTATAATATTTTTGTTGGTAATATTTTTTAATTATTATGGGGTATTAGGTGGTGGAACAGTCTAAAGAAAAGCAATCAGAAACACTAGAGAACGAAACTCATCTAACCAAGGCTGATCGTAGGAGTCTAAATCGCAAGACGACGGTTGCTATTGTCATTTCGATCATCGTGTCACTACTAGTAGGCGCGGCAGTGATCATGACGGTTTTATTCCAGCCAA
>JBARQK010000023.1:0-5578 GCA_049643705.1 Saccharimonadaceae bacterium (SeqCode)
CTCGACAACTATATCGTTTTTCGCTGCCTTTCGCAGGGCCCGACGTAGCCTCTGGCGCATACCGGCTAGTATCTCGTCCTCTGTTTTTGTCAGATCAAGCACGCCAGCTAATTCAACACTCAGATACATCGGTGCCGGTTTGAGACCTAAATCCTTAAATAATTTCAATGACTTATCGGATTTTTCCAATTGCGGCCTGATGCGTACATAGACGCTCTCACGAGCCTTGGCCTGCTCGCGGATATCGGCGAATAGAGCTTTAACGGCTTTTTTATTAGCCCAATCAATGATCGGACCGCCAGCTACCTCGATATGCTTGCCGCGGCGAGCTGGTTCGACTTGTCCGGTATAAACACCAACTAGTCTACCGTTGTCGAAAACACCACGACGGATGATCTGTTTGTCCCGGGATTTGTGGAATTCACCCCACTGCCATGAGTGTAAAAAGTTCGCCTCGTCATGCGACGTCACAAAGCCATCCCATTCTCGACTATCGTTCATTTCGCGTAGTTCTATCACTAGAGTCTCCTTCTCTTTTTTCGTGCCGTCTCTACTAGCCAATTTGCCCCATAACGTATTTTGTCTATCACCAGGTCATGCGCCGCCACATAGCTGACATCGTCACCGCCAAAGCCACGCTTGAAGGTCGTTACGCCGGCATAACGGTGATTTGGATCATCATTACTAGCGATACCCCATAGATTGAATCGCTCGACACCGCTATCCTTGGCGTCAGACATCGCCTGCCAGATGATCCCATAAGCTCCCGGCTCTTTGCGCGCCTCGTCGGTCGATGCTGCCTCGAAATAATCAGCCTCGTGGCCATAGGATACAATCAGAGCCAGGTTGAGAAGACGGCCATCTTTTTCAGCTCGATAAACCCGCAAACTATCGTCGAGTCGGTTATGGCAAGCCAGTAAATACTGACGCGAAGGTGGAATAAACTGCTGGCGCGATGCCGTTGATGACTGCAGCTGATGAAACGATTCCACAGCATCAACCCCACTACTCCAACTAACTTTGACGCCACGTTTCTCGGCGCGACGAACTTCGTAACGGGTTTGTTGTCGCATATTTGTCAGCAGAGTATCCAGATCGGGTGTCAGGTCGATGACATTGGTGTGTTCGGCGTTTAGGTGCATCTGGGCTTTGATGAAACCCTGACTCTTTAGAATCGCTGAATTTTCAGGCGTTTCCATCAACTGAGGTCGCATACGGACAAAGACACATTTCTCAAGCCGAGCAATCCGTTGCAACTCGGTCGTTGTCATTTCGACAACTAACTTGTTTTGCCAATCGATTAACGGTCCGCCCGGGACTTCCAGGTAGCGACCGCGACGAGCATTTTTGACTATTCCCATTAGTAGCCCGGCCGGTTCGCCATCGATATAGAGCATGCGGCGGATTACTTTCTCGCCGATTTCCTCGTGCACTTCTCCCCACTGCCATGACTGCAGGAAATTTGCCTCGGGAAAATCCTTGATAGCGTAATCCCAGATCGATCGATCAGCCTCTTCGTACTGCATTAGACAGCTGCCTCGCGCTTTATTATCTCGGCAATCTGTTTGACAACCTCATCAGTTACATATCGATGGGTTGGCAGGTTAATGATCTCGTGCGATACAGCCACAGCGTTCGGACACTTATCCTCAGGAAATCCAGCCTTTGGATAAAGCCTTTTCGGACCAACCGGACAATCGTACCAGATATCCTCGAGCATCATCCCAGTCTCACGCAATTTCGCGATGACACGAGCACGGTTTTTCACCATCAAACCTAGGCGTACTGGCGCTGCATTATCGTCGACACCAATCAATAGTAAATCTTCTCCTAATATGCCCTGGTAAGTCCGTGTTAGTTCTAGGCGGCGACGGCGATCATTTTTTGCGTAGTGCAAACGATCGAGCACACGAGCGGCCTGCCAGCCAGGCATTACAGCCTCGCGATCGATCTTGCCATCACCAGATCTAGGTATTAACTCAACCTTTAACGCTCCGGCCATAATATAGCGCCCGATCCGAACACCATAGGAAACACGTATTAGCCACATCAGTATCGGATAAACACGGTCACGCAACTGATCACGCCACAGGGCATCGGCATAAGGCTGTCGCAACTGAACCCTCAGTTCAGGATTACGAACGATCAAGGCACCACCGCTAACGGTATCGAGTAATTTGTCGCGTCCAAACGATAACATCGTCATGTCGCCAACTTTGCCAACTTCACGACCATCATCATAGGTCGCGCCAACACAGTGCGCTAAGTCCTCGATGAGATAGAGATTGTGTTGATCAGTCACCCGTTCAATCGCGGCAATATCACATGGGATGCCCAGGGTATTTTGGACGATAACGGCCCGAATCTCGGCGTCATCTTTAATAGCTTCTTCCAGCGAGGCAGCACTAAAGTTCAGATCTGACTTTTCAATATCGAGATAAACCACATCGCAACCTGCCTCGCGCACCGCCTGGACAACAACGTAACAAGTAAAACCGCTGATCGCGACTTTGCCTTTGCCGCCAGTAGCGATACGAACCGCCTCGGACAAAGCGTTGCGGCCTTTGGTAAATACCGCCGCTTCGCCTTGATAGTGGCGCGATAAATGGCGCGTCAAGCGAGTCCGTGTCGCCTCACCGCCTAGGCTTATGAGATGTTTGAGTGAATCCACCAGATCATGCTGCGAACCGACCGATTGAAATATCATTTCTTTTCCTCGATTGCGTCATAGATTGCATTCGCTAACTGATCTGGATGAGTTCGATATGGCGAATGATCCCAGTCGTCAAACTCCCTGAATGTTGAGCCTTTGATCTGTTTGTGAAGTTTCTGTCCCATAGCTAACGGCGTTGTCGTATCAGACTTGCCCCAGAGGATAGCGGTTGGTGTTGTTATATCTTCAACACTAAAATCTTTGTCACTAGCTAGCATGTTCTGCAAAGTTTTTTTCATGTTGTCAGGCGCATTGTTATAGTCACTTTTGAGTAAGCGATAGACTATGCGACGGAGCAAAGGAATTTTTGCTAGCGGTCGCAATAGCTTCGCCGCCAGCCCGACAGCCTGGCGTTTAGCCGATAATTTTTTTGCATCCGTTTCGATACCAGCGCTACTCAGCAGTATCAGTTTGCCGATGCTACCAGGATATTTTTTCAGAAAATGCAGCGCGATGCGTCCGCCGTTGGAATGACCGAGAACAATCGGCGATTCATCAGCCAGTTTGCCCTTTAGCCACTCGACATATCCATCGATATCCCAAACCTTATCGCTCTGCTCGGTTAGTCCAGGTACATTCAGCTGGATAACTTCGACGCCTTTTTCTCGCAACAATTCGACGGTCCTATCCCATGGATCGAGGCTATAGGCCCAACCGTGAACGATATATAGTTTCATTAGTTTAGCCCCCACTTTGCCCGACGTTTTTTAGCAGCCAGCTCTTGGCGAGCGAGTTTCACGATATCCGACGGATCATCGAGCAATTTCTCGGCTATCCACTCCAAATATTGACTGCCTTTTAGAAGAACTGTTTCTTTGCCGGTTAATTCTTTGTTCAAATATTCCAATGCATCTGATGTTTTCGTGAACGATACCGTTTTGTCGCCTAGTCCCGACTTCTCTAGTACTGAACTAGTGTGTTGACTAACTCGGCGACCAACTAATACGTACTTCTCGGCGTCAACTTTAGATAAAATTTTACCGAGTTTGACATGCTCCTCAGCTTCACCAGCGCCCTGTTCTATCATATCGCCTATCACCAACCATTTATGATCGGTCTGCATATCCTGCATCATCTGGAGTATCGAGGTCATGCTGATCAGATGCGCGTTATAGCTACTGTCGATAATCTTTAGTCCATTTTTACCACGCAGGTAGCTGCTACGACCCGGTGGCATCGTAAAGTCGCCCATATTGTAGCGGACTGGCAGTTTCAGATAAGCCATTGCGACCTCAATCATCGCTAGCTGCACGTAGGTCTCGCGGGGCATTGGATAAGCGAAAGAAAACGTCCCAGCGACCATTTTGAATTCAGTTTTATCGGGCCAGACAGAATAATTCTTTAGATCCTTGCTGCTCACCTGACGGCGCTCGGCCTGGATGTCACTGCTAAATCGGCGCATCAGCGAGCTGGCACTGTCGATAATAACTAGTTTCTGTGAAGCCCGAACTAGCGAGGCGAACTCGTTGGCGATGGCCTCCTCGACGGTCGTAAATAATCCTTTTTTAACTTGCCCATCAAAATGAGCCGCGTGACTACGTCCCAAACTCACCCACAGCGTAACCTCTGGTTTCAGCCATTTCGCCAGGAACTCGGCTTCTTTCGGTCGCTCACCGTCGATCTCGACAACGTAAAACTCCTGATCGTGCTTGAACCATAATGCCCTGATCGGCACGGCAACGGCCAGATACAGCCAGCGCCATTTTGTGTTCGTGATGCCACGTAGTCCAACGATATCAAAGGCTACGCCAAAACTACTGTTGGCGTTATGTGAATAATGAGCCAGCTCGCCGAGCTGTAGTTCGAGAAGGTGCAGCATAGTTGTCTTGCCGACCGAGCCAGTAACGGCGATAACGCGAGGATTCCATCGTTTCAGCGATATATCCGCCCAAAAACGGAAATACGCCGACAGATAGAGATAGAGACTTCGTTTTAACTTACCTAATGAACTCATTCTAGAATCAATTATACTAGAGTTATGTTAAACCGTCGCCTACTGGTGTCCGATGCTCGTCATTTCGATAACCTAGCCCAGATCAACCCCTATTACACCGATAGTACGGTCGATGTAGCGAAAGCCGTTAGCGAACACGAGTCAATCTGTGAGCTGTTCGAACAGTCGGGCATCGAGGTCATCCACGTCGCCTCGCCACCAACCAGCCAGGACGGTGTCTATGCCGCTAACTGGGCGCTCGTTCATAACGGCAAGGCCGTGCTATCGCGCCTACCAGAAGCTCGCAGGAGCGAGGAAGCCTACGCCCTAACCGTACTAAAAGATATGGGCTACGAAACCATCGTCCTCGATAATGACCTAAAATTCAGCGGTCAAGGCGACGCCCTGCGCTGTGGTGACCTACTATTTAGTGGTCAAGGCTACCGTTCCGACGCCACGGCCCAGAGTCACGCTGCCTCATTTCTCGGGCTAAAACTTGTCCAGCTAGAGACAGTTCCTCTGCTCGACGGACTCGGCCAACCTAGTATTAACCAGGCGTCAGGTTGGGCTGATAGTTTCTTTTATGACATTGATATCGCCCTCTCAATCATCCGAGAACCAACCGCAGACGCAAGAGGCCTGATCGCCTACTGCCCAGCGGCCTTTACGCTTGATAGCATCCAGACACTCGAGCGCCTAACCAGCCTAGATAGAATAATCGTTAGCGAAGAGGAAGCAAAACAAGGCTTTGCCTGCAATCTAGTATCGACCGGCGAGACGGTCATCATGAGTGAACACGCCCCAGAACTAGCCGCAAACCTGCGTCGTTACGGTCTAGATGTAAAACACCCCCATGGTGTAACCGAACTGCTCAAAGGTGGCGGTTTTATCCGCTGCATTAGCCTGGCGCTCGACTAGCGACGCAGCAATGT
>JBARQK010000024.1:0-3524 GCA_049643705.1 Saccharimonadaceae bacterium (SeqCode)
TAACAACCCTGTCGATACCGTCTATGCAGATAACTTCCGATCCATTCAGCCAAGCATCGGGATACTCACACTCCGTCGGTAAATATTCATCTGTTTCGCGGTCATAAGTATACACCCTGCCTGAATAATTTATCAGCATACCGTAGTAATCTCTCGGGATGTTCGCGTTTATCTCCCGGACTACGTCAGTTGCTGTAGCCTCAAAATCATCATCGTCTGCATAGCGTAACCGATTTTCGGCATGCACAACCAGTTCTCTAAATCGATCCTCACAGAGCAACTTTGATACCAAATCTACGCCATCGGCCTCCTGTTCAACAGCCTTGTATTCAGTCATAAAGAAACTAAGTATAAATTTTCTATCGATAGGGAGGTGATAACGTATATTGCCACCATCAGGTATGTCCTGTTCAAAACAATAACTTAGGACCTCTCTAGTAAATTTTCGAACCGCCAAGCCGTTACCAACGACTATATCATCAGCCATCTCGACATTAATGCTATCTATACCTAAAAACCTAGCGCCCTGCAGGGCGGTCAAACCTAGAGGCACGCTACGGCCTGCAGTAGAATCCACCATGTAAAACATGCCAGCAACATCTGCTGGAGCATTTAGCGATTCCTGAGGCAAGCAGGCCTGAGTAGTGCCTATAGCCGACGTCCGCGCTACCTCGTATTCCTCCGGCGTCGCCCGGGGCATGGCTATCATTTCATTAGCGCCGTCAACTAGCTTTAGAATACTGGGGTTACCGACGAACCTAGGATATACGTCCACTACTTTGGCTCCGGACATTCTGTCTGATCGGTCTTTCATATGGTAATTTTGCGTACTGATCATGTTTTTTGTAAGCATTAACGTAATAATGAGAACCATACACCTAGACATCTCCGTCGATTCCCGTGACCTTTTGTTATACTAGTCATATGTCAAAGAAGTCGTCAAGATCAAATAAATCCAGTGATGCGCCGATCATTAACCGTCGAGCGCGGTTTGACTATGAGCTGAGCGACGACATTGTTGTTGGTCTAGCCCTAACTGGGCCAGAAGTCCGTGCCGCGCGTGATGGGCACATCCAGCTCAAAGGATCCTATGTAACTGTCCGTAACGATGAGCTGTGGCTCAACAACGCCAGCTTTTCACTGAAACTCAACGAACGGGGCAAACCTGGTGCCAGAACTGTCGATACTTCCGTTAGAAAACTACTAGCCAGGCGTAAACAGATCGACCAGCTAGCTGCCAGCAAAAAACAGGGTATGACTATCGTTCCGACAAAACTCCTAACAAAAGGACGATTCATAAAACTAGTTATCGCTCTAGGCAAAGGCAAAAAACATTATGACAAACGTCAGGTTCTAAAAAAACGCGATGAAGCTCGCGAAGTCAGTCGCGTGTTAAAAACTCGCTAGGAATTAGCGTCGATCAATTTCGCTTGGTGCTGCTCGATCGTCTGCTCGTAGAGTTTGACTAGTCTTACGGTTTGCTCTTTTTCGGTAAATCCTAATGCTAGCTGTTTACTGCGCTCACCAAATTTGGCGCGTTTTGTAGGGCTACCCAGAAGATCGATAACTTTGCGGGCAAAATCGGTCGGATTATTTTTAGCAAAGTAGCCATTTTCGCCATCACGCACTACTTCGGAGACGCCCTGATCGATCAGAACGATCGGTAGTTTGGCGTGTGCTGCTTCGTGCAGCACCCAGCCCTGGGTGTCCTTTAGTGAAGGGAAGGCGAACACATCCAAAACGCTATACGCAACACCTAGCTGTTCGCGCGGTATCGAGCCAGTAAAGATTATCCTGTCGGGATGTCTAGTCTTAGCGGCCATAGCTTCGAGCGTTTCCCGATAATCAAAGTCACCGACAAATAACAGTTTGGCATTCGGGCGAGCTTTTGCTACTTTGTCAAACGCCCGGATCAACACAGGTAAATTCTTTTCCTCTCCGAGTCGGCCGACAAATCCATAAATCTCGTCTTTTTTCGTTAAACCCCATCGATTTCGAAACTCCTCGACCGCTTCCTCGCTAGGCTCTGGCAACGCATCAACGCCATTTGGCATCAACGTCAAATCGTAGCGATAATGCTCATCCTGCCATCCCTCGAGCTGTTTTTTGCTCTTGCGACACAGTGCGATAACGGCGTCAGCTTTACTATAGAGGAGCGTAATACCGCGTTCGATGATCTGTTGGTTCCATTTTGTACGACCAGCACGTGGACGATATAGCTTTATAATTTCCTTGATATCCTTGCCCTTCATCTTGACTGTCATAGGGAAGACTATACCAACCAACGCCAACACGCCCGGCAGGACATTTGGATAATGTTCGGCAAATTCGTATAGATCGGTGCAATGCTGAACTACAAATGGAATCTTGTTTTTAACAGCGGCATTAATGCCGAGCAATCCAACTTGAGATGGAGTAAATATATGGATAATGTCTAGGTCTAGCTCTTTGATCTGTTTCACCACTATCGGTGGAAAGAACAATGAAAAGTCAAAATCGTCAAAAAAACCACTCCTAACACTCGGAAAGTGTATGATATGGTCATCCTCAGCGGTCTGCACTGCGCGCTTACTCGGACTGATAGTCTTTGCCGGACAAAAAACATAAACCTCATGACCCTGGGCCTCGAGGTGTTTTTTGAGAGTCTCAACAACAAAAACGATCCCATTGATCGTCGGTCGATAAGTATCTGTAAATAGTCCGATTCGCATATGCTTTAGCTAGATTATAGCAGATAACTCTCGCTATGGGATGTTTGTTGTATACTAACAATAATGCACAAAAAACATCTCAAAATTGGCATCTTTACTGACGATTTCTTTCCCAAATCCGGTGGCGTCGCCAGATCGATCGAACTACAGTTACGCGAACTAACCGAAATGGGGCATGAGGTCGTATTGTTCGCGCCAAAAACCAACTTTATCCCGCCCGATACCTGCAAATCCGAAGGATTACCAGTTTGGTACGTGCCAGGATCGGAAAGCTACCTCTGTTCTGTAAAATTCGGCTACAAACTAGCCCTACGCATCGCCCGCCAGTACAAATTCGACATCATCCATTCTCAGAACGAACGCGGCGCAATGTTCCTCGCCTCACGTATCGCCCAGATCCTCGACGTTCCACACATCCACACTTTCCACTCGAACTATGCCGGAACACACCGGACTTCGCCGTTTTGGGCAGCACTCAACACCATGACATACATGCGCCTGGCGCCAAAGATCATGCACCGCGTCCGACCAGCCAGAGCCGATATGAAGATCTATTTGCCGCACAAGCTAACCTCGGTTGAAGATTCACGACTAGCCCGATCGGACTGGAAAAGCGTCGCAAAACTAGCCCGCTACACCGACGCTTTCACTTCGCCGGCTCAGTTTATGATCGATTCGATCGTTGACGCTAGTCGTGGCAAATTAGCCGACCGTGGCCACGTCGTACCGAACGGCATATCAGAGATATTCACTCGTGCCAACCGCATCAGACCCACCGACGACACCTTCCGCTTTATCAGTTGCGGTAGACTA